>NZ_JADYXH010000010.1:0-114822 GCF_015864395.1 Pseudoalteromonas sp. SWYJZ12 | reverse complement strand
GGGATGGAGCAGTCTGGTAGCTCGTCGGGCTCATAACCCGAAGGTCGTCGGTTCAAATCCGGCTCCCGCAACCAATTCTACTAGTAGGTATTACCTTACTAATTTATATCGCGCATTCTAAGTAATGCGCGTTTTGCGTTTTAGACTATGTAGTTTAATTAGGTCAGTTTACTGACTCGCAACCAAGCTTGGCCCTAGGCCACACAGTTTTATGCTTTATTGGTGTGACGCCCCGCTTGGTTCGGGGCGTTGTTGTATCTGCACCTTGCGATTTGTGGCAATTGTCATCAAATTAAAACTTAAACTCAGTATTTTAGGGCTATAAGCCCTTTTTTTGTTTGTATGGAGGATTTTCGTGACAAAACTTGAACAAGATTTAGTAACCATGTTAACGCCTGCGGTAGAAATGTTAGGCTTTGAATTGCATGGTCTTGAATTTGTGCAAGCGGGTCGCCATTCTACCTTAAGAGTATATATTGCTCATGAGGATGGGATCTCAGTTGATAACTGTGCGGATGCAAGTCGCCAAATTAGTGCGATTTTAGACGTCGAAGACCCAATTACAAATGAATATGATTTGGAAGTATCGTCTCCTGGTGTTGATCGTCTATTATTCAAACAAGATCACTACGAGCAGGCGCAAGGAGAGGAAGTACGCGTGCGTACTAAGCTTCCACAGGATGGTCGTCGTAATTTTAAAGGCGACTTAGTAGCAGTTAGCAGCGATATGATCACACTATCTAGCGATGGTGCAGAGCATCTGATCATGCTTAGTAACATCGAACGTGCGAATTTAATCGCGAAGTTTTAAATTCGAGTGCGAAGGAATAGGGCAAGCGAGGCATTACCCATGGCAAAAGAGATATTATTGGTTGCTGAAGCCGTTTCCAATGAGAAAGCGGTTCCAAAAGAAAAGATTTTTGAAGCTCTAGAGTTCGCTTTAGCGACAGCTACAAAGAAAAAACACGATGGCGAAATTGAAGTACGCGTAGCAATTGACCGTAAAACCGGTGATTACGATACGTTCCGTCGTTGGCAGATTGCCGCTGTATTAGAAGATGGTTCTCTAGAGAACCCATACAGCGAAATCACTCTAGAAGCAGCACAGGTTGAAGAACCTGATTTGCAAATGGGTGATTATGTTGAAGAGCAAATCGACTCAATCAAATTTGACCGTATTACAACACAAATGGCTAAGCAAGTTATCGTACAAAAAGTACGTGAAGCTGAGCGCGCTTTAGTTGTTGAAGCATACAAAGATCAAGAAGGCGAGCTGGTAACGGGTGTTGTTAAAAAAGCAACTCGCGATGCAATCGTGCTTGATTTAGGTAACAACGCAGAAGCGGTAATTTACCGTGATGACATGTTACCACGTGAAAACTTCCGCCCGGGTGACCGTATCCGTGGTCTTTTATATGAAGTTAAGCCTGAAGCACGCGGTGCACAATTATTTGTAACGCGCTCTAAACCTGAAATGCTAATGGAATTATTCCGCATTGAGGTGCCAGAAATTGGCGAAGAGATGATTGAATTACGTGCAGCAGCACGTGATCCAGGTTCACGCGCTAAAATTGCTGTTAAATCTAACGACAAACGCATAGACCCAATTGGTGCATGTGTTGGTATGCGTGGGGCACGAGTTCAGGCTGTATCGTCAGAACTTGGCGGTGAGCGTGTTGATATCGTACTTTACGATGACAACCCGGCACAATTTGTTATCAATGCAATGGCGCCAGCAGAAGTTGCTTCAATCGTAATGGATGAAGACACTCACTCAATGGATATCGCTGTAGAAGCAGATAACCTAGCGCAAGCAATTGGTCGTAATGGTCAAAACGTTCGTTTAGCAAGTCAGTTAACTGGCTGGGAACTAAACGTAATGACTGTTGAAGACATGCGTACTAAAAATGAAGCTGAATCTGATAAGTTACTTAACTTATTCACTGAAAATTTAGAAATTGATGATGAGTTTGCATCATTACTTATCAACGAAGGTTTCTCGACACTTGAAGAAGTGGCGTATGTACCAGCGTCTGAATTTTTAGAAATTGATGGTCTTGATGAAGAGACTGTAGATTTACTGCGCTCACGCGCAAAAGATGCATTGACAACTAAAGCACTTAAAACGGAAGAAAGCTTAGATGGCGCAGAGCCAGCTGAAGACTTACTTGCGCTTGAAGGTTTAGAGCGTCACTTAGCATTTGTTATGGCAAGCAAGGGTGTTGTTACACTTGAAGACTTGGCAGAGCAAGGTATTGACGAATTAGTTGATATCACAGAACTTTCATCTGAAAAAGCGGGTGAACTGATTATGGCTGCACGAAACATTTGTTGGTTTGCAGACGAGTAATTTATTAACGGAGGTATTACACACTATGGCAGAAGTAAATGTTGAAAAACTAGCCGGCGATATAGGTACGACTGTTGATAAATTGCTACAGCAGTTTTCACAAGCAGGTATCACTAAGCAAGCAACTGATAACGTAACAGAAGCTGAAAAAGCAACGTTACTTGATCATTTAAGCAAGCATCATGGCGGTACAGGTTCAGATGGCCCAGCGCGTATGACTTTACAACGTAAGAGCAAAAGCACTTTAAGTGTTACGGGCTCTACTGGTAAAGCAAAAGATGTTCAAGTTGAAGTTCGCAAAACACGTACTTACGTGAAGAAAAGCGCAATGGAACAAGAGCAAGAGCAAGCTCGCTTAGCTGCTGAAGAAAAAGTGCGTCTTGAAGAGCAGCAAAAAGCTGACCAAGAAGCCGCAGAATTAAAAGCGAAACAAGAGGCAGAACGCAAAGCGAAAGAAGAAGCCGACCGTAAAGCCAAAGAAGAAGCTAAACGCAAAGCTGATGCAGAGCGTAAAGCGAAACAAAAGCAGATGACCCCAGAGCAAAGTGCTAAGTCTGAGAAAGATCGCATAGAAGCTGAGCGTCTGCAAAAAGAAGCAGAAGAGGCCGCATTGAAGAAAGCTGAAGAAGAAGCGAAACGTCAAGCAGAAGAAGCAAGAAAGCTAGCTGAAGAAAACTCGGCACGCTGGAAGAAAGAAGAAGAAGAACGTAAGAAACGCGAAGAAACAGCGGATCACCATCTTACGACTTCTACTTATGCACGTGAAGCAGAAGATGTTGCCGATGCTCGTGATGAGCAAGGTACACGCCGTGCTAAGAAAAAGAAAAAAGCGCCAGCAAAAGATAAATTTGCAGCGTCAAGAGGCCGTAACAAGTCTAAGTTAAAAGCACCTGCATCATTACAACATGGTTTCCAAAAACCAACTGTTGATGTTAAAAATGAAGTGCGTATTAGCGAAACAATTACAGTAGCTGAGCTTGCATCACGCATGGCCGTTAAAGGCGCTGAAGTTGTTAAAACAATGATGAAAATGGGTGACATGGTTACTATTAACCAAGTGATTGACCAAGAAGCTGCACAATTAGTTGCAGAAGAAATGGGTCACAAGGTTATCATTGTTAAAGAAAACGAATTAGAGCAAACAGTACTTAATGACCGCCACGAAGATGGTAAGTCAGAGCCACGTGCTCCAGTAGTAACTGTAATGGGTCACGTTGACCATGGTAAAACATCAACTCTTGATTACATTCGTTCTGCGAAGGTTGCTTCTGGCGAAGCCGGTGGTATTACACAGCATATTGGTGCATACCATGTTGATGTAAACGGTCACATGATCACCTTCTTAGATACACCAGGACATGCTGCATTTACTTCAATGCGTGCTCGTGGTGCTAAAGCGACTGATATCGTAATCCTAGTAGTTGCAGCAGATGATGGCGTTATGCCACAAACTAAAGAAGCGGTACAGCATGCTCGTGCAGCTGGCGTTCCTTTAATCATCGCAGTAAACAAAATGGATAAAGAAGGCGCAGATCCAGATCGTGTTAAAAACGAACTTGCTGTACTAGACGTTATTCCAGAAGAATGGGGCGGCGATACGCAGTACGTTCATATCTCAGCTAAAACTGGCTTAGGTATTGACGACCTTCTTGAAGCAGTATTGAACCAATCTGAACTTTTAGAGCTTTCTGCACCTACTGAAGGTATGGCGGCTGGTGTTGTTATTGAATCTCGTCTTGATAAAGGCCGTGGTCCAGTAGCATCAGTACTTGTTCAATCTGGTACGCTTAACCAAGGTGACATTGTATTATGTGGTCTTGAGTATGGCCGTGTTCGTGCAATGCGCGATGAAAACGGTAAAGACATTAAGTCAGCTGGTCCATCTATCCCAGTTGAGATTTTAGGTCTTTCTGGTATTCCTGCTGCAGGCGACGAAGCGACTGTAGTTAAAGATGAGCGTAAAGCGCGTGAAGTTGCTTTATACCGTCAAGGTAAGTTCCGCGATGTTAAACTAGCACGTCAGCAAAAAGCTAAGCTTGAAAACATGTTTACTAACATGACTGAAGGCGATGTTTCTGAAGTTAACGTGGTACTTAAAGCAGACGTTCAAGGTTCTATCGAAGCAATCTCTGATTCACTAACTAAACTTTCTACTGATGAAGTGAAAGTGAAGATTGTTGGTTCAGGTGTTGGTGGTATTACCGAAACTGATGCAACACTAGCTGCAGCGTCTAACGCAATTGTAGTTGGCTTTAACGTTCGTGCTGATGCTTCAGCTCGTAAAGTTATCGAGACTGAAAACTTAGACCTACGTTACTACAGCGTAATCTACAGCTTGATTGACGAAGTTAAACAAGCAATGTCAGGTATGCTAGCGCCAGAGTTTAAACAAGAAATCATTGGTCTTGCTCAAGTTCGTGACGTATTCAAGTCTCCAAAAATTGGCGCAATCGCTGGTTGTATGGTTACTGAAGGTGTTATTAAACGTAGCGCTCCAATCCGTGTACTACGTGAAAACGTTGTTATCTATGAAGGTGAACTTGAGTCACTTCGTCGCTTTAAAGACGATGTTGCTGATGTTCGTAACGGCATGGAATGTGGTATCGGCGTTAAGAACTACAATGACGTACGTGTTGGTGACCAAATCGAAGTATTCGAAACAGTTGAAGTACAACGTACTCTATAATTGTTACTAGGGAGTATTGAACGCTCAGGTTAACGCCGGACGTTCTACACACCCTACGCTAAGATTTTAAATGGGGGCTTAGCCCCCATTTGCATATCCATTATTTAGTTAACTTATTATTTAATTTCAATAAGTTATTATTTTAGGACAAGTATAATGAGAGAATTTTCTCGCACTGATCGTGTTGCACAGCAAATCCAAAAAGAGATTGCTGTAATTTTACAACGCGAAATTAAAGATCCACGCTTAGGTATGGTGACAGTGTCAGCGGTAGAAGTATCGCGCGATTTATCTTATGCCAAAATTTTCATTACTGTGTTTAACACACAAGATGAAGACGCAGCAAAGCAAAGCGCAAAAGTACTTAATGAAGCAACGGGCTATATTCGCTCGTTACTTGGTAAGCGTATCCGTGCACGTATAATGCCTGAGTTAAAGTTTGTAGTTGATAACTCATTAATGGAAGGTATGCGTATTTCTAATTTAGTGGATTCTATTATCCGCGAAGATAACGCAAAGCATGTAGATGAAGACGTAGAAAGTGTTGATGCTGCTGATGTTTCAGATAGCGAAGAAGGTACTGATCACGTAGACGATACAGATAGCGAAGAAGGCACTGATACAGATGGCAAAGCGCAGTAAAGGCCGTGCAGTTGACGGTATTTTGTTGTTAAACAAACCTGAAGGCATTTCATCAAATAAAGCATTACAGCAAGCAAAAAGTGTTTATTTTGCGCAAAAAGCTGGGCACACAGGTGCTTTAGATCCACTTGCCACAGGTATGCTGCCAATTTGTTTTGGTGAAGCGACTAAGTTTACGCAGTTTTTACTCGATACAGATAAAACCTATATCGTTCGTGCACAACTGGGTGAGCGTACAACAACATCAGATTCTGATGGCGAAATTGTTAGCACTAAAGATGTGAACGTTACACGTGAACAGCTAACAAAAGAAATAGCTGCTTTTGTTGGTGAGTCTGAACAATATCCGTCAATGTACTCAGCTCTTAAGTACCAAGGTAGACCGTTATATAAGTACGCGCGCGAAGGTATTGAAGTTCCTCGTAAATGCAGAAAAATAAACGTGTTTAGCTTATCGTTTGACGAATTTGATGAACAAAGCAACGTATTACAAATGACGGCCCATGTATCTAAAGGGACCTACATTCGTACAATCGTTGATGATTTAGGCGAAAACCTAGGCTGTGGCGCACACGTTATTATGCTCCACAGAACCGCTGTTGGTCAGTATCCGGCAGATAAAATGGTCTCGCTTGATGAGATTGAAGCGTTGCTTGCTAAAGCGAAAGAAGAAGAGCTTGCGCCTTCAACTTATTTAGACTCGCTATTGCTACCAATTGATACTGCTTTAACTGATTTACCCGTTGTTGAAATTACAAAAGAACAAGGGGGAATTTTTAGTCACGGGCAAGCTGTAGAATTATCAATCGCTTTACCTGATGGTGCAATTAAAGTTGTTGCGGATAATATATTTATTGGTACTGGTGAGCGTAACTCAAACGGTCATTTAAAGGTTAAACGTGGTCTTGCTAGTCAGCAAGACGATTACGTGAAGCCTGAATAAGCAACTAATGTGCCTAACGGTGGCTTATTAGTTGTAGTTGGGGATAATTAGCTTGTAGTTATTCCTACAGTTGGTAGAATACGCCCGCTTAATCGTTTTGGCTGAATTAGTGATCGGCTAAGACACCTTTTAAATTTAATTTTTGGAGTTACTATGTCACTAAGCAATCAAGAAAAAATCGATATCATTGCTAAATTTGCACGTGCAGAAGGCGATACAGGTTCATCAGAAGTACAAGTAGCATTACTTACTTTTGACATCAACAAGCTTCAAGGTCACTTTGCTGATCACAAGCATGACTTCCACTCACGTCGTGGTCTGCTTCGTAAAGTAAGCACTCGCCGTAAACTACTTGATTACCTTAAAGGTAAAGACATCACTAGTTATACTGCGTTAATCAAAGAACTTGGCCTACGTCGCTAAGAACTAGATTATAGAAAAAGGAGCTTTTTAGCTCCTTTTTTTGTGCCTGAAATTTGTGTTTCCAAATTAAGAAAATTCTTAAACCTATTGAATTATAATATAAAACCCCCATTTCATAGCCTACCAATAGCTGTTGTATTTACCCGCTAATTAGCCCAGTTTAAATCTAGTAGCTAGTGTGTGTTGACCTTTCGTGATTAATTTTGCAGCTGTATGTTTGGTCTTTAGGCAAGGCAGCGCCTATGTAGTGTGGTTATTCCCCATAAATAGGCGATAACGCAGCATAAATGCCAAACATGCGCTGCCCTGCGGGTTCATCCTAGGGGCGATTAACTCTTTGTTGCTCGATTTTTACTTAGCCCACTAGGTTACAAATCTCGCGCCGTGATTAAATCGACCCTAGATTGAACAAATTTCAATCCACAAAGAACAACACACCCTAGACTCGCATTTTGAAGCAGCTTTGGTATATACTATGCGCGTAGGTAAAAAGGTTTATCTACGCTTATTCACATCATTGCCAATTGTAGTACTTAATTGATTTCCAACTGAATACAATTATGTACTGTAATTGGTACTTTGATGACAACTTATTAGAACACATTTAAGGAATATTTTAAGTGCAAGCAATTATTAAAGAATTCAAACTAGGTCAACATACAGTGACTCTAGAAACTGGTGCAATCGCTCGTCAAGCAGACGGCGCTGTACTTGCAAGCATTGGCGACACTTCAGTTTTAGTAACTGTTGTTGGTAAGCGTGAAGCACAACCTGGCCAAGACTTTTTCCCACTAACAGTTAACTACCAAGAGCGTATGTACGCTGCTGGTCGTATCCCAGGTGGTTTCTTAAAGCGTGAAGGTCGTCCTAACGATGGCGAAACACTTATTGCACGTCTTATTGACCGTCCAATTCGTCCACTTTTCCCAAGCGGTTTTGTAAACGAAGTACAAGTTATTGCTACTGTTGTTTCTGTTAACCCTGAAATCCAACCTGATATGGTTGCGATGATTGGTACTTCAGCAGCACTTGCTATCTCTGGTATCCCGTTCAGTGGTCCAATTGGTGCATCTCGCGTTGGTTACATCAACGGCGAATACGTACTTAACCCTACATTAAAAGAGCTTGAAGAAAGCCAACTTGATTTAGTGGTAGCCGGTACTGATAAAGCGGTACTTATGGTTGAATCAGAAGCTAACGTACTTGCAGAAGACGTAATGCTTGGCGCTGTTGTATATGGTCATGAGCAATCTCAAGCGATCATCACTGCAATCGAAGAATTTAAAGCAGAAGCAGGCAAGCCTACTTGGGATTGGACTGCACCAGCTAAAAACGTTGCACTAGAAGATAAAGTTGCAGCAATTGCTGCTGATAAAGTAGGCGCAGCTTACTTAATCACTGATAAAGTAGCGCGTAAAGAAGCACTTGGCGTAGCTAAAGATGAAGTTGTTGCAGTGTTAACGGCTGAACTTGCTGAAGGCGAGTCTTTAGATAAGCAAGAAATTGGTAAAATATTCGGTTCACTTGAGAAGAAAATCGTTCGTGGCCGTATCGCTTCTGGCGAAAAACGTATCGATGGTCGTGAACCAGATATGATTCGTGCACTAGATGTAATGACTGGCGTATTACCGCGTACTCACGGTTCTGCTATCTTTACTCGTGGCGAAACTCAAGCGTTAGTAACAGCTACACTTGGTACAGAACGTGATTCACAGTTAATCGACGATTTAACTGGTACTCATAAAAACCACTTTATGCTTAACTACAACTTCCCTCCATTCTGTGTAGGTGAAACTGGTTTTGTTGGTTCTCCTAAGCGTCGTGAAATCGGCCATGGTAACCTTGCTAAGCGCGGTATTGCTGCTGTAATGCCAACATTGACTGAATTCCCATATTCAATCCGTGTAGTATCTGAAATCACTGAATCAAACGGTTCATCTTCAATGGCTTCTGTATGTGGTACTTCACTTGCACTTATGAATGCCGGTGTACCAATTAAAGCGTCTGTTGCCGGTATTGCGATGGGTCTAGTTAAAGAAGACGATAAATTCGTTGTTCTTTCTGACATCTTAGGTGATGAAGATCACTTAGGTGACATGGACTTTAAAGTTGCTGGTACAGCTGCAGGTATCACTGCACTTCAAATGGATATCAAAATCGAAGGTATCACTCAAGAAATCATGCAAATTGCGCTTAAACAAGCAAAAGCTGCACGTTTACATATCTTAGAAGTGATGGACGAAGCAATTTCTGCTCCTTCTGAAGAGCTATCAATGTTTGCTCCTCGCATATACACAATGAAAATCCCACAGAAGAAAATCGCTGAAGTTATCGGTAAAGGTGGCGCAACTATTCGTCAGCTTACTGAAGAAACTGGTACAACGATTGAAATCGGTGACGACGGTACAATTAAAATTGCCGCTACTGATGGCGAAAGTGCAGCTAATGCAATTAGCCGTATTGAGCAATTAACAGCTGAACTTGAAGTAGGTACTATCTACGAAGGTAAAGTTGTACGTATTGTTGATTTCGGTGCGTTTGTAAACATTCTTCCTGGTAAAGATGGTCTAGTACATATTTCTCAAATTAGTACTGAGCGCGTTAATAACGTGGCTGATCACCTTTCTGAAGGTCAAGAAGTTAAAGTTAAAGTACTAGAAGTAGATCGCCAAGGCCGTGTACGTCTAAGTATTAAAGAAGCAATGGAATCAGTAGCACCTGCAGCTGACGCGCCAACTGACGCGTAATTGTTAACTTATTAATCTAGTTATATTAGCTAGATGATAAAAAAGGGGCTGTTTAGCCCCTTTTTTTATGCTTTAATGAAACCTTATTGGACAAGGTCTGTCTTATATTAATCGCGATATATCTTGGTATTAAGGATTTTAATGATACTCAAACATTTAGCTTTGGCATCTTTTGCTATTTTGTCTTTAAGCGCTTGCCAAACTACAACAGAATCAGAACCAACCCCGATTGTTAATGTGCCATTTACTGCACCTTTAGCCTCTGACTTCAGAAGTGAAATTGCTATTGCACGCTACTCAGAGTTATTGAATAGGGCTGACTTAAGCGAAGAGCAACAAGCTAAGCTTTATTACGACCGTGGTGTACTTTTCGATAGTCTAGGTATGACCACTCTTTCGCGTATTGATTTTAACCGCGCAGTAAAACTTAAGCCTGATTTAGCTGAAGTATATAATTTTTTAGGTATTCAACATACGCTTATGCAGCAGTACGAAAAAGCCTATGAGTTTTTTGATTCAGCTCTTGAGCTTGATGAAGAGCATGAATATGCTTATTTAAATAGAGGTATAGCCCTTTATTACGGCGATAGAGCTGGCCTTGCTAAAAATGACTTTAACGAGTTTTTAGCCCGTTCTCCTAACGATCCGTACCGTGTTTTATGGGTTTATTTAGCCCAGGCACAAGAGGATAAAGTAATCGCACTTGATGCACTTAAACAAAATGCGACTGCGCTTGATGATTCGCAATGGGCGTATCAGTTAATTTCTCTTTATACGGGCGATATGAGTGAACATGCATTTTTATCAGGCATTAGTGATGGTGTTAGAACTGAGCAAGAATATGCGCAGCGTTTATGTGAAGCTTATTTTTACCTAGCTAAAATGCATCAAGCAACTGGTGAGCTGTATTTAGCATCAGACTATTTTAGGCTTGCGCTAGCAACCAATGTACATGAGTTTATTGAGTACAAATATGCGCGTTTAGAACTTGAGTTGATGGAAGGTGTTGACGCAAGTTAAGCGTTTTAAATTAATAGGTGTATTACTATGTTGTTTGTTAATTACAGGCTCGAGTAATCACCTTGGCGCTATTGGCTTTTGGCATGTTTTAAATACAAAAGCCAATGTTCTACAAAGTTATTGGAATTCACCAGCTTATTTTTCTGATCACCTAGAGCAGTTACCAAAGACCTCTTTAGCTATACTTGCTCGCAGTAAAATTTCCTCAGCACAATATATGTATTCTCTTAAACTTATTAAAAGCAGTCAGAGTGATACTGCAAAACAATTTTGGCTCTCCGCTATAAATGACTTAACAATCCCAGAGCGTAAAATATTAGCAACAAAGTTACTTGAGCAATCACGTTGGAGCGATTTAGAGTTACTCGCTAGTAAAAACAAATTACCAGCAGGGGATGTGCTAAATCATCTAAAACTTCAGTTAAAAACACCACAGAGTAAAATATCTACCGCGTTTATCCACGATCTCGGTTTTTCATCTTTAAGAAATATAAGCAAACCTAATAAGCAATGTATGTTTAACGTGCTGACTATGAGCGATCATCGCAGTGGCTTATATAAACTTACAGAGTTTATTAATGCTTATAACAAACAACCAGAGCCCCGTGAAAATATTTTTTGCTTTTCAAAACCAGTTTACGTTGCGGGTATGCTTGAGTGTAAAAGTAGTACTAGTCAAATAGCAAAGTGTGACTGGCAATCATCTAAACTTAATAGCCAGCTTCCTAACAATTTTGATTTTATAGTGATGATGCCTAAAGATGGAACGGCTAATGTCACGAAGAGAACAATGCTAATAAACTCAAAAGCAAAATACAGTATATTTTTGCATGAGCTGATGCATTTTAACGGTTTTGAAGATGAATACGCTTTGCCTAAAACTAAGCAAGCATGGTTGTGTGCAAAAACGGGTTTTGTTGCACCTAATTTATTTATTTCTCATGGTGAGTCGCCGCCAACAGGTTGGCATAAAGCAAAGAGTTGCCAGGTAGGGGGTATTGCTTATAAACCTAGTGAAAATTGGTCTATTATGCAATATCAGCAGTTAGGGCTCTCAGCGCAGTATAGACAACTCTGGTTGAAACATTTAGATATGACCAATGGTAACTTTCATCGTCACCCTGGCGCGCTTACATTTGCAAATAAGGCCATATTAAATTAACAATTATCAGTATTAATTAATTGTTTTTTTAGGCTTAATAAATTGTTAGTTCTTGTTTAAAAAACACCCATACAGAACCGCTTTTTATAGACAAAATCAGTGTTTTTCAGTATAACTATAGTCATTAATGTCGTTTAAAAACAGGCAGTAAAAGCATCACTTAGTATTAAAAAGAGATGCCCTGATAAACTTATGATAATAAAAGGCCCTACATTATGACTTTGCTCTGGATACCCTTGTTATCCTTAATTGGCAGTGTTATTTCTGCATGCACAGGTAAGTTATCCCGCAATTTAAGCACTAGTTTAACGGCTCTTGCGCCTTTGACGGCTTTGGGGATTACTCTATACCATGCACCTGCCGTTTTAGCGGGCGAAACCATTCGTTATTCTTTAGCTTGGATCCCGTCAATAGGACTCGATTTGTCTCTGCGGTTAGACGGCCTCAGTTTATTGTTTATGTTTATGATTTTAGGCATAGGCTTGCTCGTTATCCTCTACACCCGTTACTACCTAAGCGCTAATGACTCAATGGCTAAGCTATATAGTTACTTAATGCTATTTATGACTGCAATGCTTGGTATTGTTATGTCTAACAACGTCATTCAACTGTGGTTGTTTTGGGAATTAACGAGCATCAGCTCATTTTTATTAATTAGTTTTTGGTGGCATAAATCTGAAGCGCGAAAAGGCGCACGTATGGCGCTTGCTGTAACAGGCGCGGGCGGCTTAGCGTTACTTGCTGGATTGATGCTATTAGGTGATATTGTTGGTAGTTACGACCTAGATGTTATTCTAGCGAGTAAAGCAATAATTCAATCTCATGATTTATACGAAGTAGCATTGGTATTGGTGCTACTGGGTGCGTTTACTAAATCGGCACAATTTCCATTTCACTTTTGGCTTCCTCATGCAATGGCAGCGCCTACGCCAGTAAGCGCGTATTTACATTCTGCAACGATGGTAAAAGCCGGTATATTTTTGTTAGCACGTTTTCATCCTGCTTTAGCCGGCACCGATACTTGGTTCTTGCTCGTTGGGTTAACGGGTTTAGCTACGCTGTTGTTTGGTGCTTATATAGCACTATTTAAACACGACTTAAAAGGCTTGTTAGCCTATTCAACAATAAGCCATTTGGGTTTAATAACGCTATTACTCGGACTTGATACTGAGCTTGCGACTGTTGCTGCTATTTTTCATATAATTAACCATGCAACGTTTAAAGCGTCGTTATTTATGGCCGTTGGTATTATTGATCACGAAACGGGCACGCGCGATATGCGTAAATTAAATGGTATGTGGCGATACTTACCATACACTGCAACGCTTGCGATGGTCGCGGCGGCTGCAATGGCAGGAGTTCCTTTACTAAATGGCTTCTTGTCTAAAGAAATGTTTTTTGCAGAAACGCTACATCAGCAAGTGCTTGGTTCTATGTCGTGGTTAATTCCAGTACTGGCAACTGTTGCAGGTGCATTAGCTGTTGCGTACTCAGCACGCTTTATTCATGACGTGTTTTTTAATGGTGAACCAATTGATTTACCTCGTACGCCGCATGAGCCACCGCGCTATATGCGTGTACCAATAGAAATACTCGTTGTGATTTGTTTGTTAGTGGGTATGTTCCCGCACTTTACAATTGATGGCATTTTATCTGCGGCGTCTTTAGCTGTACTTGGAAAAGAAATGCCGGTGTACGAATTGGCTATCTGGCATGGGTTTAACTTGCCTCTACTAATGAGTGCGATGGCGATTGCTGGCGGCTTATTTATTTATATTAATCGTAAATATCTATTTCAGTTTCAAGCATCATTACCACCTCTAAACGCTAAAAAAACGTTTGAACGTGTGATATTAAGCGTTATTGCTTGGTGTCAGTCAAAGGTAAGCAGTATCGAAAATGGATCGCTACAGCGCTATCTTGTAATTATGTTAGCGGTGGTATTACTGTGTGCGGGTTGGCCATTATTTGAAATGCAACAACTTGCCGGTAGCATGCCACTTACGCCTGTTGATGTGCACAATGCAATTGGTGCAGGCTTATTGATTATTGGTGCTCTTGCCACCGTTATTTGGCATCGCTCTCGAATGGTATCGCTATTAATGCTCTCAATTGTAGGATTAATGGTGTCGGTTGTATTTACACGCTTTTCTGCTCCAGATTTAGCGCTTACGCAGCTAACTGTTGAGGTTGTTACTATTATTTTACTTATGCTGGCATTGTTTTTCTTGCCGCAGCATACGCCAAAAGAATCAAGTTCATTACGCGTACTTCGAGACTTAGCAATAGCCTCTACGTTAGGTGTAGTTATCGCGAGTATTTGTTATGCATTACTTACACGCCCGCTAGATTCAATCTCAGACTTCTTTATTGCTAACGCTAAAATTGGTGGCGGTGGTACTAACGTAGTTAACGTTATTTTAGTCGACTTTAGGGGCTTTGATACGCTTGGTGAAATTACCGTATTAGGCATTGCCGCATTAGGTATATTTAAAGTACTTTCTCGAATTCCATTATTTATGCCAGCAAGCGACAGCGAAGGGCGCCCATGGGCACGAGAGCGCCATCCAATATTACTGGCGAGTATTTCACAAAGTTTATTACCGCTTGCGTTATTAGTTTCTGCATATATTTTCTTACGTGGGCATAACTTACCTGGTGGTGGCTTTATTGCAGGACTGGTAACGTCAATCGCGTTTATTTTGCAATACATGGCGCATGGTACAGCATGGATAAACGAACGTTTTGATGTTAATTATCGCAAAATTATAGCTTCAGGCATTGGTATTTCTTTGTTTACAGGTGTGGGTAGTTGGTTCTTCGATAAGCCATTTTTAACAACTTGGTTTGACTACTTTGATATTCCGTTTGTCGGTAAAACAGAGCTTGCCAGCGCGATTGCATTTGACCTAGGTGTTTACTTAACTGTTGTAGGCGCTACATTAATGATTTTAGCAAGCTTAGGTAATATGACAGCAGATACCCAGAAAAAAGAGGTAAATATTTAATGGAATTATTGTACGCATCTTGCGTTGGAGTATTGGTCAGTTGCGGTGTGTTTTTACTGCTAAGAGCTCGTACGTTCCCTGTAGTACTTGGGCTTACTATGATTTCATACGCTGTTAACTTATTTTTGTTTTCAGCAGGTCGCCTTACTATTAATAAAGCGGTAGTACTTGGTACTGGCACAGAATACGCCGATCCTCTACCTCAAGCATTAGTACTAACTGCAATAGTGATTGGTTTTGCGATGACCGCATTTGTGGTTATTTTGGCAATACGTGGGCGCGCCGATTTAGGTAGTGACCATGTTGATGGTTATGTGCCTAACACCTCTGCAGATAATAAGGAGCAAAAATGATCCAACATTTAGCTTCGCTACCTATTTTATTACCTATGTTGACGGCAGTTATTTTATTGCTGCCGCCATGTGGTAAAAGCGTCAAAATTCGCCGCTTAGTTTCAATTGTAATGGCAATAGCTACTTTTGCCATTAGTGTGCTTTTACTTGTACATATTAATAATACAGGTATTAATGTTTACGCTATTGGTAGTTGGTCTGCACCATTTGGGATAGTCTTAGTCGCTGACATGTTATCTACCTTATTGGTTACGTTAACTTCACTTTTAGGTTTGGGCGCTATTTTATATGGTAGTGCTGGCGATGATGAAAAGGGCAGCTTTTATCATCCACTTGTTCATTTTTTAATATTGGGTGTAAATGGCGCGTTTTTAACTGGCGATTTATTTAACCTATTTGTATTTTTTGAAGTGTTACTGATTGCATCATATGCACTGTTAATGCATGCAGGTGATAAACAAAACACTCGTGCGGCACTGCAATATGTAATATTAAATTTAGTTGGCTCAAGCGTATTTTTAATCGGTTTGGGTATTTTGTACGGTGTACTTGGTACGCTTAATATTGCAGATATGGCGCAAAAAGTATCACAGCTTTCGGGCGATGATGTATACCTAGCAAAAGCAGGTGGTTTATTACTATTAATTGTATTTGCTTTAAAGGCCGCGCTATTACCTCTGCATTTATGGCTTCCAAATACGTATTCAAGCGCTAAACCTGTGGTTGCTGCATTGTTTGCGATTATGACCAAAGTAGGCGTTTACGCCATGCTTCGTGTTTACACGGTGATATTTGGCGAACAAGCAGGAGCGCTTGAACATATGGCGCAGCCTTGGCTTTGGGGCTTAGCAATTGCCACCATTATAGTGGGTGCCATTGGCGTTATGGCAGCGCAAGACTTACGTAAACTCACCTCTAACTTAGTATTAGTATCGGTAGGTACGTTGGTTGCGCTAATTGCATTGCAAAATGTAAATGCCACTGCTGCACTTTTATATTATTTAGTGCATTCAACACTTGTTAGTGCCGCACTGTTTTTACTAGCAGACTTAGTTTCAATCCAGCGCGGTAAAGTTGGTGATAGGCTAGTAGCGGGTCGCTCTGTTAAACAACCATTTTTATTAGGTGTGTGCTTTATTGTTGCGGCTTTAACTGTAGTTGGTATGCCGCCACTATCAGGCTTTGTAGGTAAAATTTGGATACTTAAAGCCACATTAAATAGTGAGCAAGCTTTACTATTTTGGCCTGTATATTTAGTAACAAGCTTCGCGTTGTTGGTAGCGCTTTCGCGTGCTGGCACGACCTTGTTTTGGGAGCATAAAAGTAAAAATAGCGAAAACGCAGATTGTGCAAATGCACACCCGTTGCAGGTAATTGTAATTATAGGTTTACTTGCGTGTTCGCCATTGCTCGTTATTTTTGGCGGACCAATAAGTGAATACATGCTAGGTGCTGCTACTCAGTTACATGATATAAGCGGCGGTATTAATGCTGTACTTAAAGGAGGCATGTGATGAGATTACAAGCCCGTTTTCGTTGGTTACCAACGCCATTTCGTAGCTTATTTTTGTTTATGGTTTGGCTATTGTTAAATAATAGCGTGTCGGTAGGGCACTTAGTATTAGCGACTATTTTTGCAATACTTATCCCGATATTAAGTTTTTCGCTTCGCGAGCCTCAGCCACTAATTTTAAAGCCGGGCTTGGCTCTCAAGCAGTTGCTTATTGTGCTGTACGATATTGTCGTAGCAAATTTACAAGTGGCTTTACTTATACTTGGGCCATCTAAAAATTTGCGTCCGGCATTTATAAAAGTACCGATAGATTTAACTCATGATATGCCAATTACCATATTGGCCAGTAGTGTATCGCTTACACCCGGTACAGTGAGTGCAGAGGTTTACCCAATTGCTGAATCGTTACCTGAGGGTGAAGAGCCAACACAACGCTACTTATTAATACATGTGCTTGACCTTAAAGATGAAGAAGCACTTATCAAACAAATAAAACAACGCTACGAAGCTCCACTAAAGGAGATATTTCAATGTTAGACACCGTATTACTCATTGTTTTTTCGATGATTGGCTTATCATTATTGCTTAATTTATGGCGATTGATCATTGGTCCATCAGTGCCTGATCGTGTTTTAGCGCTCGATACAATGTACATTAACGTCATTGCACTGATTATTTTATATAGCATTAGTATGGATACAGGGCTTTATTTTGAAGCTGCACTACTGATTGCCATGCTAGGTTTCATAAGTACAGTTGCAGTGTGTAAGTATTTACTACGTGGCGATATAATTGAATAAGGTGAAAACATGATCAGCGAATGGGTTGTATCAATATTATTGTTATTTGGTGGTACGTTTATTTTAATTGGCTCAATAGGCTTAGTTAAACTACCTGACTTTTTTATGCGTTTGCATGGGCCAACTAAAGCAACAACGTTGGGCATGGCAAGTATGCTAATTGCAGCTATGGTTTATTTTGCAAATTCAGGGCATGGCCTAAGTGTTAAAGAAATACTCATTACTATATTTTTACTAATTACGGCACCGATTAGTGGTTACATGCTAATAAAGTCAGCTATTCATCATAAGCTAAAAGCCAAAGAAGGCACTAAAGGCTTAGATAATGTAGAAGATGATTAACATAAAAATATATTTATAAAAGGCCGAATAAATTCATTTTATTCGGCCTTTTTAGTGACTGCTTGTACCCTTTACAAGACTAATTAATAATGTAACTATAAAACGATTATTTATATGAAAGGATATTATTATGGGTAAGGTACTACTTTTATCATTACTGATTTTTTCTAGTAGTTTGTATGCTGAACAAAATACTAAGCAGCAAAAAATAGATGAACTTATTAGTGTAATGAATTTAGATTCAATGGTTGACTCTATGTACGGCCAGGTTGAAGGTATGATGAAAGGCATGTCAGATCAAATGGGCGTTAAGCCTTCTGAACAGGCAATTTTTGATAAATACTACAGCGACATGACGACGGTATTAAAAACCGAAATGAGCTGGGCCAAAATGCAGCCGATGATGATTAGCGTGTACGACAAACATTTTAGTGAGCAAGAAATTGCCGATATGTTAGCGTTTTATAAAACAGATACAGGGCAAAAAATACTTGAAAAAATGCCTGTTGTGATGCAAGAGTCTATGCAAATGTCACAAAGCTTAATGAAAGATGCTATGCCTAAAATACAAACTTTAGCGCAGCAACTAAGCGACGAATTAGAGCAAAGCCGTAGCGAATCAAACTAGGGCAGCGCATGTTTGGTATTTATGCTGCGTTATCGCCTATTTATAGGGAATAACCACACTACATAGGCTCTGCCTTGCCTATAGACCAAACAGTCTGCTGTAAATTAAACCACCAATGATCAACACGCCCTTAGATTAATACGCGCCTTACTTAGGCGCTTCTCTCCTGAATTACATCCCCTCCAGATAATACACGCCCGATATCAGCTTAAGTTAATTATGTTTGTGTCACTATACTAATGAGCAACAATACTTAATCAATTTAAGGGATTAAATTCGGCGTTAACTGCGTTAAACATTTTGATATACGACTGCATGGATGCAGAGGCAATTAGTGATAACAACTAAATAACGAAACCTTTGCCTTGTTATCAACACGATTTTCTTGTCTTAAATAGGTTACTTAATTAAGCGAATTGGTATTATTTTATTAGTTTTAAAATAGTCATTGACCTATGTGTTGCACCTAGGTTTATTATGAAGCTACTGAAACACGACGGAGCTAAATTATGTATGTTAAACAACTCGCCAAGTTAATGGGCGTGACTGCCGATACTGTTCGTCATTACACACGTGTTGGGTTACTTAACCCAATACGCAGTGAAGAAAATGGCTATCAAGAGTATACAAAGCAAGACCAGCAGCGTTTAAAGTTTATTATTAGCTCTCGTCAACTTGGTTTTTCACTCAAAGATATTCAACACATTATAGGCGAGTCAGAGCAGGGGAATTGTCCTTGTCCGTTAACGCGTAAACTCATTACTAAACGCCTAGAAGAAACCGAAGCACTATTTCAAGAAACATTAAAATTACGAAACAGAATGCATGCAGCTCTGGCGCAATGGGATACATCAGCCGATGGTGCAAATGCCAGTGACGTGTGTAGTTTAATAGAATCATTTGTTGATCCAATAAACGATTCTGCAAATAAGGAGCAGCGTAATGACGACTAATACAAAAGACACCGCGCAAAACTTTATTATTGAAGGTGCTAATTGCGGCAGTTGTGTGGCTAAAATTGAAAAAGCCCTTAATAGCGTGCAAGGTGCGCAAAATGTAGAAATGAACTTTGCTGAGCGTACAGTACGTGTAGAAGGTAAAGCTTGCGAAAGCACGCTTATTAAAGCAGTCGAAAACATTGGTTATTCAGCTAAGCCAATGAGTAACGAGTCTGATCAAGATGCACTTGATGAAAAAGCAAAGTCGGACGAGGCACATTACAAAAAGCTAATGCGTAATATGATATTAGCGTTAGGGGTCGGTGCACCGTTAATGATATACGGGCTTATTTTTGACATGAGTGTGACCACCGACACACAACGAATAGCATGGTTTTTAGTGGGTATAGTCACGCTTGTGGTTATGGCTATATCAGGTAAACAATTTTACAACGGTGCATGGCAGGCATTCAAAAACCATGCTGCCAATATGGATACATTAATAGCGCTTGGTACAGGTACTGCGTGGTTGTATTCAATGTTTGTGGTAATAGCACCAAACTTATTACCGGAAGTTGCAAGACACGTATATTTTGAAGCATCATCGATGATCATCGGTTTAATTAGTTTAGGGCTCGCTTTTGAAGTAAAAGCACGTGGGCGCACCTCACAAGCAATTAAACGCTTAATTGGCCTGCAACCAAAAACTGCACGCGTAATTCGCGATGGGCAAGAGCAAGACATCGACATTAGTGATGTGGTAAAAAATGATAAAGTACGCGTACGCCCGGGTGAAAAAATCCCTGTGGATGGCGATGTTATTGAAGGCAGCAGTACGGTTGATGAGTCAATGCTTACTGGTGAGCCAATGGCTGTAAGCAAAAAAACGGGCGACAAAGTCGTTGCCGGAAGTATTAATAAAAGTGGCACTTTATTATTTAAAGCCACGCACATTGGTAGCGAAACCACACTGGCTAATATTATCAATATGGTAAAACGTGCACAAAACTCTAAGCCATCAATAGGGCGCTTAGCTGATGTTATATCAGGAATATTTGTACCAACAGTCATGATTATTGCAGTACTTGCGGGTCTTGCATGGTTAAACTTTGGACCTGAGCCATCAATTGCTTATGCCGTTGTTGCAATAACCACTGTACTTATTATTGCGTGTCCTTGTGCGCTAGGACTCGCAACCCCTATGTCGGTTATGGTGGGTATTGGTAAAGCTGCAGAGTCAGGAATATTAATTCGAAATGGTGAGTCGCTGCAAACAACATCTAAAATCACCACCATGATTTTAGATAAAACAGGCACTATTACTCAAGGCACACCGCAAGTTACCGATGTAGTTACGTTTAACAACAGTGATGAAAATACAGTAATGCAACGTGTTGCAAGCCTTGAAAGTAGCTCAGAGCATCCACTGGCAGAAGCAATTACGGCACACGCTAAAAAGCAGGGCTTAGCTTTAAGTAAAGTAGCCGACTTTAACGCAATTACAGGTAAAGGTGTGACTGGCAGTGTTGACGGGCAAACATTGTTGTTTGGTAATAAAGCGCTAATGGATAAATATGATGTAGCCGTTGATGATGCAACCGAGCAAGCTCAAACACTTGCCAGTGATGCTAAAACGCCCATGTATTTTGCAAGTAATAATAAGCTCCACGCTATTATTGCAGTAGCAGATCCTATTAAAGAGGATTCAGTTGAAGCTATTAAACGCCTGCAAGATAAAGGTATCCACCTAGTTATGCTAACAGGTGATAACAAAGCCACTGCACAAGCCGTTGCTAAGCAAGTTGGTATTGATGACTTTATTGCAGAAGTAAT
Source organism: Pseudoalteromonas sp. SWYJZ12 (assembly GCF_015864395.1). Taxonomy (NCBI): domain Bacteria; kingdom Pseudomonadati; phylum Pseudomonadota; class Gammaproteobacteria; order Alteromonadales; family Pseudoalteromonadaceae; genus Pseudoalteromonas; species Pseudoalteromonas sp. SWYJZ12. The sequence continues at coordinate 93,434 of NZ_JADYXH010000010.1, read as the reverse complement.
GCCCGATGATAAAGTAAACGAAGTAACAAAGCGCCAAGCAAACGGTGAAATAGTGGGTATGACAGGTGACGGTATTAACGATGCCCCCGCACTTGCGCAAGCCGATGTAGGGTTTGCAATTGGCACAGGTACCGATGTTGCAATAGAAAGTGCAGACATTACCTTAATGCGTGGTTCGTTACATGGCCTTGCTGATGCAATTGCAGTGAGTAATGCAACTATTTCAAATATTAAACAAAACCTATTTGGTGCCTTTATTTATAACGTGGCGGGTATTCCGATTGCAGCCGGCGTGTTGTATCCATTTTTTGGAATACTACTTAACCCTGTTGTTGCAGGTGCAGCTATGGCACTTTCATCGCTTACAGTGGTAAGTAACGCTAATCGCTTACGTTTCTTCAAACCAAATAAATCGTAATTTAAGCTAAGGAGTACATTATGTTGATGATTAATATAGGTGGTGCACTGTTAATAGCCGCAATTATTTATTGGTTTTGGCTATACAAACCAGAGCAAACACAAAGTGATGACAACAAAGTAACGATAGTCGTTGATAACGGTGTTTATAAGCCAGGACACATTAAAGTGGCAGCCAACAAAGAGGTTGTACTTACCTTTGATAGAAAAGATGGCGCGCCGTGCGCCGAAACCGTGGTATTTCCACAGCTTGATATAAGTAAAACTCTGGCAATGGGTGATGGCAACACAGTTAAACTACCCGCGCTTGAAGCCGGTGAGTATGATTTTCATTGCCAAATGCAAATGTATAAGGGCAAGCTAGTTGCTCAGTAACCTGAACTAAGTAGGTGTTGGGGTCGTATAGTTGCCTTATAAAAGTTACGAGTAAGAGTCGCTATATTAAATGAATAAATTAAACCCTAAAAAATTATTGAATAGTAAATGGACCGCAACACCTTCTATAAATAAAGAAAAACACTTCATTATTGTTGAGGTGGAATTTGATGAAGATGGTAATGTAATTGAGTGTATTACCGAGGCTGTTATGTCAAAAAATCAATATCCAATTAGTTGGCGAGATTTAAAAGATAACCAAAAGTGGCTACAAGGGTGGAAGTAGTTTAAATCTACATAATTTACCTCACTCCAATAGCGGCACATTTGCAGATAGCTGGCACACGATGTAGGTTTGCTTAACTCAAGCGAACCTATATTTTACGGCGCATTAAGTTATGAACTCAATGCTATAACTTAGCTCATATATCACATTCTTTCTGAGTAATTCGCCATTTGGCAACAAAACAGTTAATTTCAAAATATCCTTCCAAAATTTTTATAATAAATCTCAAAAACAATGTAACTTACTGATTATGAATAAATTAATTATTTAATAGTCGCGAATAAATCCTATGTTACTTCCATGTTCATATTCAGTTTATTTTGAAGACTAACCCAAACGCGCCCCTCATTGGCTTTTTAACAAAAGTGTGTCTTTTTAATTAAACTTAACTAATTGATTTATATCGATTTATTGTTTTTAGTTAAATGACTGTTGCTAAATAGCAACAATAACACCTCCCCAAATTAAGCTTCTCTCGCTTTATATTGTTTAACTCATTGTTTTTAAATAATAAATAAAAAGTGGCACCGAAGTTGTAATACCTAGAGTGTATTAAGCAAAACGTGATGAAAGCCAAAGGCCTTAATCGCAACAACCCAATGAAGGAATACTATTATGAAAACATTTCAATCAACACTAGTACTAATGGCGCTAGCTTCTTCATCAGCGGCTTTTGCAGCAACAGATTTTGATACGCTAGACGTAGATGGTAATGGCGCAATCAGCCAAGCCGAAGCATCAGTAGATGCTGAGCTTTTAAGCAAATTTGAAGAACTCGATACAAACCAAGATGGTGAGCTATCTGAAGATGAGTTTTCTAAGGCCTAAAATTAAAGCCTTAATCAGTTAATGCTCTGTAATGTTATCTAAATTCTGAGTTGCCAAAGACAACCTAAGTAGGCAAGGGAGCCTACTAAAAAGAATAACCAGGAAGTGGCTAGAGAGCACTATAGAGCAAATTTATTTAGGACACCGCATACTTTTGAAGGATTAAATTATGAAAAAGCTACAATCAACATTTGTACTTATGGCTATTGTTTCTTCGTCAGTAGTATTTGCAAACACAGACTTTGAAACACTCGATGCAGACGACAACGCTTCAATTAGCCAAACTGAAGAATCGGCGCAAGTGATAGAGCAATTTGACGAGCTGAATGCTCAAAGTAGCGGTGGTCCGACAGAAAATGATTTTTTTGAATATTAATTTATAGACACTTTACTCCTAAAGGATCTTTGAAAAGGACTTCTTACCTCTAATCAGGTCACCCCTAATCAGGCTCAAAGCCTAAGGAAACGATTATGAAAACATTACACAAAACTCTAGCTCTTGTAGCCCTAGCTTCTTCTTCAGCGGCGTTTGCTGCGGTAGATTTTGATTCTTTTGATACAGATGGCGACGGCGTAATTAGTAAAACAGAAGCCCAAGTTAACTCGCAACTAGTACAGCTTTTTGATCAATTAGATGCAGATGGAAATGGCGAGTTATCTAAAGAAGAGTTTTCGAAGGTTCAGTAACAGGCTTTATATTTAAGTTAGTCGTAAAGCCTTACCAGTCATACTCAAAAAGCAGCTAAGTAATTAATACTTAGCTGCTTTTTTGTGCATTTAATTTAATATATTACTATTTAGTCACCAAAGTAGTGCAAAAGTTGAGTTTGAATATAATCAAGTTGCTGATTATTAAGTTATTTTATTGTTGGTTTTAAACTTGCAAATCTATTTATAACTTAGGTCAATGAGTATTTAAAATGGCGCGAATGAGTTATATCAGTAGTGTTGAGCGCTACCACGAATAATACACAGCTTACTTGAATCTATTTTGATGAGTATTGAGGATGGGTTAACTAAAGAGCGTGATACCCGCTACCTGATTAAGCAGTACCCATTTTTAGAATTACAATATTGTTTAAATGCAGAAGGTTTGCAGCAGGGTAATAATGTCTGCTTTAAACGGGCATATAGCAAAAAACTAGGTGAAAGTGGTAATCAACAAGATTTAAGCGAGCGACCCTATTTTTTGAACGCTAAAACAAGTGATAGGGTGTGCTTTACTGATCCCTACATTTCTATAGCGACTAACCATTTATGTATATCGGCGATTAAAGAACTAAAAAAACCAATTAATAATCAACATTACTTGGTCGTTGATGTGAGCTTAACGCAGCTTATTGAGTTTGTAATGGGTGATACTGCGCGCGCTAATATGTCGCCTTACTTTAAAGCGGGTTACGGTATTATTGTTGCGTGCTTATTTTGCTTAGTATTATTTTTACTGAATATCGTTTTTAATGATATATACGCGCTATTAACCCATGTAGATACCTCATCAGACCCACTTGAACCCTTTAGTATCATTATTTACATCACCCTAGCATTAGCAGTATTCGATTTAGGTAAAACAATACTCGAAGAAGAAATCCTTATGCATAAGGATATTTTTAGGCACTCATCTACGCGGCGCACTATTACACGGTTTATATCTACCGTGTTAATTGCTATATCAATTGAGGCGTTGTTAACTATGTTTAAAGCGGCGTTGGGGCAATCGGAGTATTTAATGCCTGCAATAGCGATGATGCTTGCAGTAGTGGGGCTTTTAATTGCACTAGCTATTTATGTTTATTTAGGAGCAAAGGCCGAAACGCTATTAATGCGGGCTCGTTTAAAACAAAAATCCTCCAAGTAGGAGGATTTTTATATTACATAACTATTAATAGTTATTTATTGTTTATCTTGCGCGCGTTTGGCTTTAAAGTCAGACTCGCTCGTCCACTTTGGCCAATCGCCATTGTTTGCAAGTTGAGTGGCTATATCAACAATAAGATCTATATCTTGCTTAACACCACCTAACGACCAATCAGCAGAGTAGTCGTCTGCTTCTTTATGGTACTTATGGGCAATGTACTCAGGATCGGTATCGCCCAGGCTCATAAATAATAAACTAGGCACGCCTTGCTTAGAAAGTGAGAAATGATCAGATCTAAAAAACAAGCCATTTTGCGGGCGAGGATCCATTTTAACAACACGGCCTTGTGATTTTGCAGCCTTTGCTAAATAGTTTTCCATTGTCGATAAATCTTTACCGTATTGTAAAATATAGTCAGTGCCATCAAGCACGTTCATGCCATCAATATTTAATAGACCGACCATTTGTTTTGTAGGTACAACCGCACCCGATGCAAATTCTTCAGAACCAATTAACCCCGTTTCTTCTGCTGTAAAGTTAGTAAAAATAATTGAGCGTTTAAATGGTTTTTGCTTGTTCATTTTGCTCATGATGCGTGCTATTTCAAGCGTGGCTGCAGTGCCTGAAGCGTTATCTACTGCGCCGTTATAAATCTTAGGGCCAGTATCAGTTTGTTTAGTACCAAAGTGGTCCCAGTGAGCGCTAATAACAACGTATTCGTCAGGTGATTCGCTACCTGTAATTTGTGCAACTACGTTATGCGATTTTGCATGAGATACTTCGTTTTTAAAGGCAAGGTTTGCTTTTAAGTTAAGTGGCGTTGCTTTAAAGTCATCATTTAATGCTGCTTGTTTTAAATCTTGATAGTTAAGCTTTGCGGCGTTAAACATTTTCTCAGTCGCATCAAGTGTTAGCCAGCCCATAACCGGTAATTTAGACGCGTTTAAATTGTTATCCATTAACGTGTATTTAGTGCCGGTGTTTGAACTTTCAACTACGCCCCAAGGGTATGCCGCAGGTGCTGTTTCATGAACAATAAATACAGCCTTTGCACCTTGGCGAGCGGCTTCTTCATATTTATAAGTCCAGCGACCGTAGTAGGTCATTGCATTGCCAGTAAAAAGGGCATCGTTTTGAGTAGTAAAGCCTGGATCGTTAACTAGCACAACTACTGTTTTACCCGTTACATCAATATTTTTATAGTCATTCCAGCTATATTCTGGCGCATTAATACCGTAGCCCGCAAATACAACGTCAGAGCTTCTTACATCAATTAATGGCTGAAGTTGCTCGGTACGTGCGGTAAAGTCTTTGCCTGATTCAAAGCTCAAATCACCTACCTTTAACTGCATGTCCTGATTAGCTGTCACCATTGCCATTTTTACAGGCTGTAAGTATTTACCTTTATAAGCACCGGTTAAACCCAGCGCTTTATATTGCTCGCTTAAGTAGCCTACTGTTTTCACTTCGCCATGAGTAAGCGGGCCTCGGCCTTGAAAGTCATCAGAGGCTAGCGTTTTAATATGCTGTTTAATATTGCTAAGGCTTACACCGGCTGTATTTTCTAATGGGGTTTGTTGGCTTGCAGGCTCTGAGCAGCCAAAGAGTGCAACTAGCAGGCTTAGGCTAGCGCTTTTTAAAAGAGTAGATGCCATAGTCTTCATATTGTTATTTAATTAGGCTTTCAATATAAAGGAAGCACCGCAGCGATGTCGAATTTTTATAGAGAACTTTTCATTCAATTGCAGATTGATTTGATAAGGTGTATAAATAACGAACAACCTAAGGGAGCACATAATGAGCCAATGTAAAAAAAGTGGGTATTTATTTATAGCTAGTGGCATTGCATTTTTTGCTGCTGCAATATTAGCTGAGCAGGAGACATTTTTTGTGCTGTCTGCTTCTTTTATAATATTGGGCACTATAAGTATAAAAAAAGCGGCTTAATAACCGCTTAGTTTTTTTAGCTAAATATAAAGCTTAAATACAATACTTGGCACTAAAAGCAAAAAACCAGCATTAGCTGGTTTTTTAGTATAAGTTGCAGTTAGCTTTATGCGTCTGCAAGCTTTACGCGGATCTTACTTTTATCAACAGTAGATTGGTTAAGTGCTTTAATGGCGCTTTTACTTTCTATGTCGTTTGGCATTTCTAAAAAGGCAAAGCCTTTAGATTGGCCAGTTTCTTTATCAAGTACCAAGTTGCAGGTAGTCACTTTACCGTGCTCTGCAAATAAAGTACGAAGCTCATGCTCAGTGGTAGCACGAGACAAGTTACGAACTAATAGTTTCATAATGAACCTAAATAATTATGTCAGTATTAATTATCTCAAGTAACTCAGCTTTAACCTAATTTTATTTTAAAACATATATAAATAAACGTTCTATAGGAATAATTGTTTGTATCACACTGAAAAAACATAGCTTTTATAATTTTAAATGGATTGTCATCAAATTGGTCATGTTAATTGGTAATTGAGTTGTGGTTATTTGCATAGTTAATTGGTAAGTTTATGTTTTATTAACTTACTATTAACTATAAAACTAACAATGCCTAAATATAATCTTAAACTGCGTAATGTAATTACAACCGCACTTCTATCTTGTTTAGTTGTTGGTTGTGGCAGCTCTGGCTCTGATTCTACGGTGCAAAATAATGAAGCGATTACTTTACAAACTCCTGCAATAATTGGTGGTAATAGCCGAGGCGAAGTTATTAGTGATAGTAATGATGCAATAACAGGCTCATTAACCATTACTGATCAACAATCCGGTGAGGCTGCTTTTATAGCACAAGAAAATAGCGCTACAAGCTATGGTTTTATTAGCTTAAATGCTGGTGGAGATTGGTCATACACACTTGATGATTTAAATGCTTCAATAACATCTTTAAGGGAAGATGAAACACTGCAAGACACAATAACAGTAAACTCTTTAGATGGTACTGGCGCACAAATTATCATAACAATTGTTGGTGCACCAATAACTCAAGCTGATGGCTTTGAGAGCATCTCGCACGTGTTATTGCAATCAGATGGCGTAGATTCGGGACTTGACGCATACACACTTATCGAAAATGCATTCGGCGAAGGGTCAATTGAATCTCCAGATTTATACGCTGGCAATCATGAAAGTGTTGTCCATATTATCGAAGATACTGATACGATAATTGGTAGCCATTTTGTATTTTTAGCCCACCGAGATGATGACCAAGATAAAGACAAAGGTGCAAGTGACAGGCAACGCAACGAAATAAAAACCTACGATAAATCACCGCAAGAAACACTGGCGTTTGAGGGGGAGACATTTCAATACAGCTGGAAATTTAAAGTAAGTAGCGAGCTTGAGCTTACGAGTAAGTTTAGCCATTTTTTTCAAATAAAAGCCCGTAACGAGCGTAACGACAACACCAATGGTAATGACGAACAGCCTATTATCACTCTCTCAGGTGCACAAAAAAACAGTACAGGCAATCAACTACAGGTTCGATATAGCGCAGGCTTTGACGAAAACGGTAACAGCACGGGTCTTGATAAAAACTTAATTGAAACCGACTGGTCTTTAATAACAGATGAATGGGTCGAGGTATTTGTACAAGCTACATTTAGTGAAAGTGGTAAGCTTGATATGACATTAACGCGCTTAAGCGACAACGCAGAGATATTTAATATAAGCGAGCAAAACATAGATATGTGGCGCGGCTTTAATGATGATGATTTTGCTCGTCCTAAGTGGGGAATATACCGCTCAATTGTTGAAACCGACAGCCTTCGAGTTGATGAAGAACGTGTTAGGTTTGCTGATTTTTCTATCACAAGAGGTAAGTTAGCGCAGTAAGCTATTTTATCAATTAGCATGAAAAAGCCGTTAATAATTATGCATTATTAACGGCTTTTTTAATTTTTTGAGAAAAGTGATTACTTCACTTCTTTACCCGCTGCTTGTTGATCAGCATGGTAGCTTGAACGCACAAACGGGCCAGAAGCCGCGTGAGTAAAGCCAATTTCGTCTGCATACGCTTTTAAGCCGTCAAACTCTACTGGTGGCACGTAGCGTTTAACCGGTAAGTGATGCTTAGATGGTTGTAGATATTGGCCTACAGTTAGCATGTCAACGTTGTGTGCACGTAAATCGCGAAGCACTTCTTCAATTTCGCTAATTTCTTCACCTAAACCTACCATTAAGCCTGATTTAGTTTTTACTTCTGGGTGAGCTTCTTTAAAGCGGCGAAGTAATTCTAATGACCATTTGTAGTCAGCACCTGGGCGAGCTAGTTTGTATAAACGTGGCGCAGTTTCAAGATTGTGGTTAAACACATCTGGTGGCGTCTCGATTAATATCTCTAGTGCGCGGTCCATACGACCACGAAAATCAGGTACTAAAATTTCGATAGTAATAGTTGGATTATGTTTACGAATCTCGCGAATACAATCGGCAAAATGCTGTGCACCACCATCACGTAAATCATCACGGTCAACTGAAGTGATTACAACGTAGCTTAGCTTCATATCTTTAATAGTAAGTGCTAGCTTTTCAGGTTCAGTGGCATCAGGTTTTAATGGGCGACCATGAGCAACATCACAAAATGGGCAACGACGAGTACAAATAGCACCTAAAATCATAAAGGTAGCTGTACCGTGGTTAAAACATTCAGATAGGTTAGGGCACGAAGCCTCTTCACATACCGAGTGTAAGCCATGCTTACGTAGCGCTTTTTTAATGCCGTCAATGCGATCGGTTGATTTAGGTAAGCGAATTTTTAACCATTCTGGCTTACGCAACATTTCAGTTTTTTCTGTAGGTAAAACTTTTACTGGGATCAACGCCATTTTTTCTGCGTCGCGTAGTTTTACACCTGGTTCCATTTTGACTGGTTTATTCATTCGTTTTCAAACCCTTCAGTATGCTTAACCTGTGTTGCATTAAGCTTCTTGATCATGTGTTTCACCAATCCTTCACCTGCACTTTCTAGGTTTTGAGGACCATCTAATTCTTTAGTTTGCACCATATTCATGCCCGCATAACCACATGGGTTAATGCGTAAAAATGGACTTAGGTCCATGTTAACATTTAATGCTAAGCCATGAAACGAGCAACCACGACGAACCCTTAACCCAAGGGATGCAATTTTGCTGTCGTTAACGTAAACACCGGGTGCATCAGCTTTAGCATAAGCTTCAATACCATACTCGGCGAGTGATTCAATAATGCACTCTTCAAGCCATGTAACCAATTCACGTACACCAATCTTTAAACGACGTAGATTAAATAATACATACATCATTTGCTGGCCAGGGCCGTGATAAGTTACTTGTCCGCCACGGTCAACTTTAATCACCTCAATGTCGCCAGGAGCTAGTAAGTGTTCGTCCTTACCAGCCTGACCTTGGGTGAATACACTCTCGTGCTCTACAAGCCAAATTTCATCTGGCGTATTTTCATCACGGGTGTCGGTAAAGTCCTGCATTTTTTGCCAAATTGGCATATAACGCTGACGACCCAGTTGGCGTACGATCAAAGTGTTTTCGTTCACAACAAATCCCAACTATGGCTTAAAGCATGTGGCGTACGTCATCAATATTGCTGATCACGTTGTAAATTTCTTCAATGTGTTTGCCACTAGTAACCGTTGCTACAAGGCTTACTGACTCGTAATTACCTTTGCTGCTTGGTTTTACTTTAGGGGCGTAATCGCCAGGTGCTATTGGTTGTAACTTAGCTAAAATTTGATCAGTTAAGTTTACATTAGCTAAACCCATTATTCTGAATGTAAATGGGCAAGGGTACTCTAGGTACTCATCAAATTTAGTATCTTTAACAGGTTGAACCACGACGGTGACTCCTCATACAAAAGTGTGAACTCTATGCAAGCTCGAAGCTTAATACAGATAGGCAATTAGCAATCTTGCTTATATGGGGCGCATTCTAACATTTTTCAAGCAAAAAAAAACGCCTCACAGTGGAGACGTTTAAATTAGTTACCCTAGTTAATAGGGGAGCTATAAATTACTGCATGATCTGTAAACGTAAGTAATCATAAATTTTGCTAAAGAAGCTGCCTTCTTCCACTTCTTCAAGTGTTACTAGTGGGTATTGAGCAATATCTTCGCCCTCTAGTTGTAAGAATAACGTACCTACTTTAGTACCTTTAGCAAGTGGTGCTTCAAGTGTGTTATCTAGCTCAAAGTTAGCTTTAAGGTTTTTATGCTGACCACGTGGGATAGTAATCGGTGTATCTTCTAAAATACCTAAAGATACATTTTCTTTGTTACCCATCCAAATACGTTGTTCTGCAAAGCTATCGCCTGCTTTGTACGGAGTAATTGTTTCATAAAAACGAAAACCATAGTTAAGTAGTTTTTTACTTTCTACTTTACGAGCTCGTTCGCTGGTAGTACCCATAACAACAGCAATTAAACGCATATCGTTTTTAGTTGCTGAGGTAACTAGGCTGTAGCCAGCTTCTGATGTATGACCAGTTTTAATACCGTCAACATCTAAGCTTTCGTCCCACAATAATGAGTTACGGTTATATTGCTTAATGCCGTTATAAGTAAACGATTTTTGCTTATAAAGTGCATATTCATCTGGCACATCACGAATAAGTGCAGCACCAAGTGTCGCCATATCGCGAGGCGTTGTGAAGTGCTCGTCAGTATCAAGGCCGTGGCTGTTGATAAAGTGGCTGTTGCTCATACCTAATTTAGCAGCGTGGGCATTCATTAAATCAGCAAATGCGCTTTCGCTTCCAGCAATATGCTCAGCCATTGCAACACATGCATCATTACCTGATTGGATAATAATACCGTGGTTAAGCTGATCAACACTAATTTGCTTACCTACTTCAATAAACATCTTTGAAGATTCTGGGAAGTTTTTAGCCCATGCTTTTTCGCTTACCGTTACCATATCGGTAGTGGCAATATTACCTGCTTTAATTTCAGTACCAATTACATAACTGGTCATCATTTTAGTTAAACTTGCAGGTGCTAGCTGTGTATCGGCTTCACCTTCAGCAATAACTTTACCTGTTGTAAAGTCGACTAAAAAATAACCTTTCGCATTAACTTGAGGTGGTGCCGGAATAATTTGGGCGCTGGCTGAAAATACGGCGGCTGTACAAACTAGGCCGCATACACCTTTGAGGATTTTATGTTTAATAGATTTCATCATACTCATTAATGGTTAAAGTTAAAGATTCGCGTTACGCCATTTTATACCCAAACCACCCCAAGATGCGAGCATCCTGGGGTAGTTTGGGTATTAGTCTTACTGAGTGTAAAGCAAGAACGCGTTTTGAAATTGATTTTGTTTTAATTTTTTTAATACTTCGTCTGCATGAGGGGTGTCTTTTATTGGCCCTAAATGCAGTCTGTAAATGTCGTCTTTTTGAACGATATTTGTTGGTAATTTGTATTGCTCTCGCAATGTGCTGGCAAGCGCTTCAATATTAGCAAGTGTACTACCTGCAGCTACCTGAATATAGGTTTGACGCGCAGTTGCGCCCGCAAGCGTAACGGCTTCTAGCTTAACCTTTGCTGTACCATGGGTGTAATAGCCAAGCTTATAAGCGGCTGCGTACGAAAGGTCAATTATTCTATCGTCATGAAACGGGCCCCGGTCGTTCACGCGTACGATTACCGATTTACCATTTGCTGTATTGGTTACTTTAACAAAGCTAGGTAGTGGCAGCGTTTTATGCGCTGCGGTCATGGCAAACATATCGTACGTTTCACCATTTGAGGTGTGATAACCATGAAACTTACGACCATACCAAGAGGCAATGCCTTCTTCACTAAAGCCTGTCTCATCAAGCATGGGCGAATAACTTTTACCAAGCACTGTATATGGGCGGCTAGCGCTGGCGCTTTTAGTTACTTCGGTAACTATCGCGTCTTGCATCTCAAGTGTAGTCGGGGCTCTAAGTGGTGCTGCATCATGGCGCATGCTATAACGGCTACTTGAGCCGCTACTACATGCACTTAAAAGCAAAATTAATAACGTGGTAAATATAAGCTGATTAGTGTGTCGCATTATTTTAAAAGCATCCTTTTATCTGTTGCGATTGACATAATAATGCCAAATCCTGCCATTAACGTCACCATCGATGTACCACCATAACTAATCAGTGGTAAAGGTACGCCTACAACAGGTAATAAACCCGATACCATGCCTATGTTTACAAATACGTACACAAAAAAGGTGAGGGTGAGTGCGCCTGCGAGCAATTTACCAAATGCATCTTGTGCATTAACAGCAATGTATAAACCACGGCCAATAATAAATAAATAGAGACTAAGTAAAACACATACGCCAAATAAACCAAATTCTTCGCTTAAAACCGAAAATATAAAGTCGGTGTGGCGCTCTGGCAAAAATTCTAATTGCGATTGCGTACCAAGCAGCCAGCCTTTACCTTCTATACCGCCTGAGCCAATAGCAATTTTAGATTGAATAATATGATAACCCGAACCGAGCGGATCGCTCTCAGGGTCTAAAAAGGTGAGTACACGCTGCTTTTGATAATCGTGCATACCGTAGTGCCAAAATGGCCATGCGGCAAGCGCTACTATAGAGCTTAAAAAGCCGATTAAACGCCAACTTAATCCAGACAAAAACAAAACAAATATACCTGAACTTGCAATAAGTATAGCGGTACCTAAATCGGGTTGTTCTTTAATTAATAATGTAGGGAGCATTACAATCATAAAGCCAATAATTAAGTGCATTGGCCGAGGAGGTAAGTGATTACGCCCTATATACCAAGCTACCATCATAGGGACTGCCAGCTTCATTAATTCTGCAGGTTGAAACCGTGTCACCCCTAAATCGAGCCATCGCTGTGCGCCTTTTGAGCTTACGCCAAATAAAAGTACACCCACTAGCATTAATAAACCAACGCAATAAAGTGGGATCACTAAACGCTTTAATGTGGCAGGCGAAAACTGGGCCAAAACAACCATAGCAACAACCGCACCGCCCATACGAGTCATGTGCCTAATCATCATTGAAGAGTCTTGGCCGCTTGCGCTGTAAACAACCATTATGCTACCAGCCATCATTATGAGTAATGCAATAAGCAGTGGTAGGTCTAGATGCATACGCATCCAAATAGAGCGTTTATCGTGCAAAGCGGTCATGGTGTATCGTTCCTTGCAAGATTAACTGGATTAGCTGCAAAGTAGTAATCCATAAGTTGGCGAGCAATTTGAATACCGCCGTGGTTGTTTTCTAATACAACAGAAACCACAATTTTAGGATCGTTGTAAGGTGCAAACCCTACGTAAATTGTGTTGTCACGCTGGCGCTCTTTAAGCGATTCTGCATCGTAGCGTTCACCTTGGGCAATACTAACTACCTGTGCAGTACCCGTTTTACCAGCCGAGTCGTAGTTAGTGCCTTTAAATGCTTTGTGCGCTGTGCCTGATATTTTTTGAACTGTATTATGCATTGCATCTAACGATACCTGCCAATGGCGTGGATCTTTTAAAATAACAGGGGGTTTTTCTTCGTTGTTAATTTGCGTTATGTCGCTATCTTTTTTTATTACTTGCACCAAATGAGGTGGATGATTAATACCACGATTAACTAATATGTTAGTCGCATTTGCAATTTGAATTGGTGTAGCAGTCCAGTAACCTTGACCAATACCTACCGAAATAGTATCACCACGCCACCAAGACTCTTTAAAGCGTCCTTCTTTCCATTCTTTTGAAGGTAGAATAGCAGTAGTTTCTTCATGAATATCAATACCTGACAAATCGCCGTAGCCAAAACGGGCCATAAAATCACTGATTTTAGTAATGCCTAATCGATAAGCCGCATCGTAAAAATAGGTATCGCACGACTCTTCAATCGCCTTGTATACATCCACATGACCATGGCCCCAACGTTTCCAATCTCGCCATTTGTGTTCAACATTTGGAATTTGAAAAAAACCAGGATCCCACATTGATGTTGATTCATTTACTATATTTTCTTCAAGCGCTAATACAGCCATTAAGGGCTTTACCGTAGAGGCAGGCGCATAACGACCTTGCGTAGTACGGTTTATTAGCGGACGGTCTTGGTTAAGTAACGCTTTATAATTTTTGCTGCTAATGCCGTGTACAAATAAATTTGGGTCATAACTTGGGTTTGAATAAAGTGCCAGCACGCCACCATCTTTTGCATCCATAACTACAACAGCGCCACGCATATCTTTAAGCCCATGCTGTGCAATTTGTTGCAAGCCAATGTCTAAGGTAAGTACTAAATCGCTACCAGGTTGTGGCTGGGTCATGCTTAGAGTGCGAATTACACGGCCACGGTTATTAACTTCTACCCGTTGTGAGCCCACTTTACCGTGCAATGTCTCTTCATAGTATTTTTCTAATCCGAGCTTGCCAATATCATATGTAGCACGGTAATTGGTTGCACGATCTTCTTGTTCTAATTGGTTTAGCTCTTTTCTATTAAGCTTGGCAACATATCCAAGCGCATGCGTTAGCGTGTCGCCAAATGGGTAGTAGCGAGCCAGACGTGCCTCAATACTAAAACCAGGGAATTTATGTTGATTAACCGAAAATTTCGCCACTTCTGTTTCGTCTAAGCGGGCTTTTAATACTTGTGATTTAAAACGACGGGTGTGTTTTATATCTTTTAAAAAGTCTTGTTTATCTTGCTCTGTAATCGCAATTATTTTACTTATTTGATCAAGCGATTCGTCAAGGTCATCTACCTCTTCGGGGATGACTTCAAGGTTGTAAACAGGTTTGTTTTCAGCAAGTAGCACACCGTTACGGTCGTAAATTAAACCACGGTTGGGTGCAATAGGAATAACTTTAATGCGGTTATCGTTGGAGCGGGTTTGGTAGTCTTGGTGATCTTCTACCTGAATAGTATAAAGATTAGAAAGTAATACAGCGACTAATCCTAATACAAAAACAAAACCCACGAATGCTCGCCTAGCAAATAAGTTTGCTTCTGCGGAGTGGTCACGAATAGTGGGTCTATGTTTTAGCATGGCAAGGGGTTACTCGCGATGATAAGGATGGTTGTTATTTAAGCTCCAACCTCGGTAAAGGCTCTCTGCAACAATTATACGCACCAAAGGGTGCGGCAATGTTAAATTAGATAACGACCATTTTTGCTCAGAAGCTGCAATGCACTCTGGAGCAAGTCCTTCAGGTCCGCCAATAAGTAAACTTACATCGCGGCCATCGAGTTGCCATTTTTCCATATTGTTAGCAAGTTGGTGAGTATCCAGCGCTTTCCCTGTTACCTCTAACGTTACAATACGATTGCCTTTTGGAATAGCCGCTAATGTTTTTTCACCTTCAATGTGTAAAATACGTTTTATATCTGCATTTTTACCACGTTTTCCGGCTTGAATTTCAATTAACTCTAGGGCCATATCTTTAGGGAAACGTCGCTGATATTCTGCAAATCCCGTTTCTACCCATGCTGGCATTTTAGTACCAACAGCAATCATTTGTATTTTCACGTATTACTTCCAAGCATTGTCTAAAATGAGTGAGCGTTTAGCCCCACAGTTTTTCTAGATCGTAATAGCTACGTGCTTCGTTTTGCATCACGTGTACAACCACATCACCTAAATCAACCAGTGCCCATTCGCCGTCGCCTTCACCTTCATAACCTAATGGCTCTGAATCTGCATGACGCGCTTCTTTTGCTAAGTGATCGGCAATTGACTGTACGTGGCGTTTAGAAGTACCAGAACAAATTACCATGTAATCTGTGATATCTGATGTTCCAGTAACGTCAATATGAACGATGTCACGCGCTTTCATATCGTCAATTTTGTCCATAGCAAAGGCGAGTAGTTGTTTTGAATCCAAGGTTTTGTCTCAATTTAAAAATTTAATGGCGCGCATTTTAACACGCTAGGAGTTTTTAAGCATCAATTTGATAGAGCTGATGCACTTCTATGTAATGACTCACTGCATCGGGCAATAGTTCATTCTTTTTATTACTTTTTTTCAGTTGTTCGCGAATGGTGCTTGAGGCCGCATCGAGCATTTCGCCCGGTAAAAAATAAAGTTTACCTGCAAGTGAGTGTTTAAGTGCCGCTACTTCGCCGGCATTTGCGCGTTGCATATAGCTTTTGAGCTCACCTGTTACAGTGCAATGTTGAGCAGGGCGCTGGTACACCACAATATGGCAAAGCTGCGTTATTGCCTTCCACTCAAACCACTTATCTAGGTTGTTAAATGAGTCCATACCAATTAAAAATAAAATAGGTGTAGTGGGGTGTTCTTTACGAAGTTCTTGTAAGCTCAGCAACGAATACGATGGACCGGTTCGATTAAGTTCTCTTAAATCGAGTTCAAAATGAGGATAAGGAGCAATAGCTGCGTTGAGCATATTAATTCGGTGCTCTGCACTAATACCCGGAGCTGCTTTATGTGCAGGTAATGCACAGGGCATAAAATAAAGCGTATCTAAATTAAACGCATTTACGCATTGCTGCGCCATATTTAGATGGCCTAAATGGACTGGGTCGAAAGTGCCACCAAAAATTGCGATCATTTAACACCCATTAGCTATTTATTAATTAACCGCGTGGCACGGCATAGGAATGTTGAGCGGCTGGCAAAATTTAATACAAATATGAGCAAGCGCTTGGTAAGGTGCAATTAAATTACCTTGCTTGTAACTGGCATCAAACAATGCAACATCACTGTTTATTTGTTCTAGTGTGTGCATGTTTAAACGGTTAATTGCGTTTTGAACTGGACCTTGTTGGTTTTTCCAAATTGCTTTTTGTTTAAATAAATTAGCGATAGGTTCGCCATTTAATAAACCAAGTTGCACACTTATAAGTGTATTAAGCTCTTTGGTTATAGCCCACAAAATGCTCACCACTTCGGTGTTATCGCTGGCAAGTTTGTTTAATACTTTTATAGCTTGTTTGGCGTGGCCATTTAATAGCGCATCGCTTAAATCAAAAATATCAAATTTGGCTTGGTTTAATAGGCCTTGCATTACTAATTGCTGAGTAATTAATGCATTGCCGTGTAGCAGCGAGAGCTTTTCAAGCTCCTGAAAACAGGCTAACAAGTTGCCTTCGGTGGCATTTATTAAGCTTACTTTGGCGTCGCTTTGCATATTAAGTGATAAACGTTGGCATTGCTCATCAAGCCATCGTTTTACATGAGAGCCCGTAAGCGGGTAGCAAGGTACAAATACACCTTGCTTATCAAGAGCTTTAAACCATGCTCCACGTTGTACTTCTTGGCTGGCTTTAGCGCCTTTAACAATTAAAATAGTATCGGGATTAACCAGCTCAACTACTTTTTTAAAGGTGTTGCTGCCAATAACGCCTGGCTTTTGTTGGTTTAAATCAAGCTCAATAATAGTGCGGGCGCTAAACAGCGACATACTTTGGTACTGGGCTATAATTTCTTGCCAATCGAATCCTTGCATTAAAGTAAACTTAATTACTTCATCAAAACCTTGTTGCTTAGCACTGTCGCGAATTTGTTGTACGCACTGCGCTTCTTGAAAAGGCTCTTCTCCAAATACTAAATAAAAGGGCTTTAGCCCTTTATTTAATTCACTCGGTAGTTGATTAGCGTAGCAGCGCATTATAGTTGCGACAGCTCTCTAACAATACGACGACTGGCTTGCTCACGAATTTCGCTAATAAGTAGCTCAAGCTCTTTTGCTTTTGCTAATGCGTGATCCGGGTCGTCTTGGTAATTACGGTAAAGCTCAAAACGTTTTTCTATCGCTTTTTCACCTGGGCGTTTAACTACATACGATACGCCATAAGCGAGCTCATATTCAGCAACTTGGCCGTTTTGAAACAGCGAAAGTGTTTGGCGTTCAATGCTTTCTTTACGTAAATACAATTGGGCTTTATCTTTAGCTGACGATACTAACTCTACGTTACTCGCTTTAAGCTCTTTTTTAAGCTCAGTGAATAAAGTCGATTTTTCGTCATCGCCTACAAGTGTTAGCTGTTTTAAGTTATCAGGCAGGCTAGAGGCTTTTTTTAAATGAAAGCCACAGCTTGATAACAAAAAACAGACTAGCACTAAGGCTAGTCCATTTTTAATGGCGTTAAATGCAGCCATATTAGTTAGCTACCACGTTAAGTAGCTTGCCTGGTACGTAAATGATTTTACGAATGGTTGAGCCATCAGTAAATTTAGTTACGTTAGATTCTGCAAACGCAAGGGCTTCTACTTGCTCTTGAGTTGCATCAGCTGGCACTGTTAACTTAGCGCGAAGCTTGCCGTTTACTTGTACGATGATTAGTTTTTCATCTTCAACAAGTGCAGACTCGTCAACTTTTGGCCATGCAGCATCTAAAATCTCGCCTTTTTTACCAAGCTCTTTCCAAAGCTCATGCGATAAATGCGGAGTAATAGGTGCAAGCATAATAACTAATGCTTCAAGTGCTTCGTTAGCAATCGCTACATCTTGTTTGTCGCTCAGTGGTGCTTTTAATAACTTATTAGAAAGCTCCATAATGGCTGCAATAGCGGTGTTAAAGGTTTGACGACGTTCAACATCATCAGTCACTTTAGCAATTGCTTTGTGTAAGTCGCGACGTAGTACTTTTTGCGGGTTAGTTAGCGCTGATTTATCAAGTGCTTGGTAACCTACTGTTTTAACGTCTACCGCGTATTTCCATACACGTTTTAAGAAACGATGCGCGCCTTCAACGCCTGAGTCTGACCATTCAAGCGTTTGCTCTGGCGGTGCTGTAAACATCATGAATAAACGCACTGTATCTGCACCATACTGGGCAATTACATGTTGTGGGTCTATACCATTGTTTTTAGACTTAGACATTTTGCTCATGCCTGATGAGAATACCGGCTCGCCGTCTTCCTTGTGCCATGCTTTAGTAACGCGGCCTTTTTCGTCGGTTTCGGTATTAACATCAGTTGGCGAAATCCAAATGTCGCCGCCTTTTTCATCTTTACGATAAAATGTTTCAGCAAGTACCATACCTTGACAAAGTAAGCGGTCAAACGGCTCGTCTGAATTAACTAAACCAAAGTCACGTAATAATTTATGGAAAAAGCGTGAGTACAATAAATGTAAAATTGCATGCTCAATACCACCAATGTATTGGTTTACTGGTAACCAGTAGTTAGCAGCAGCTGGATCTAGCATGCCTTCGTCGTAGCGTGGGCTACAGTAGCGTGCGTAGTACCAAGACGATTCCATAAAGGTGTCAAACGTATCAGTTTCGTGAAACGCTGGTGCGCCATTTACTGTTGTTTTAGCCCACTCTGGGTCTGCTTTAAGTGGTGAAGTTACACCGTTCATTACCACATCTTCTGGTAAGCGAACTGGTAGCATATCTTCTGTTGCGGCAAGTTCTTTACCATCTTCATCGCTAAGCATTGGAATTGGAGAACCCCAATAGCGCTGACGGCTCACACCCCAGTCACGCAGGCGGAAGTTTACTTTACGCTCACCAACACCGAGTGCTTCTAATTTATCGGCAATCGCTTTAAAACCAGCTTCAAAATCAAGGCCGTTAAATTCACCCGAATTTACAAGTACGCCTTTATCGGTAAATGCTGATTCTTTTAGGTTTACTTCAAGATCTGAACCTTCAGCAGGCGCAATGACTTGTTTTATATCTAGGCCGTACGCTGTTGCAAACTCAAAGTCGCGTTGATCGTGTGCAGGTACTGCCATTACAGCGCCTGAGCCGTAATGCATTAATACAAAGTTAGCAACCCAAATTGGTACTTGCTCGCCCGTTAATGGGTGAGTTGCGTAAAAGCCTGTTGCTATGCCTTTTTTCTCCATTGTTGCCATGTCTGCTTCGGCAACTTTGGTGTTTTTGCATTCTTCAACAAACATTGCAATAGCATCGCTATTTTTAGCGGCTTCTTGCGCAATAGGGTGACCACCAGCAACAGCAACATACGTAACACCCATAAAGGTATCTGGACGTGTTGTGTATACGCTAAATGTTTCGTCGTTATCGGTGCGTTTAAATTCAATATCACACCCTTCAGAGCGGCCAATCCAGTTGCGCTGCATTGTTTTAACTTGCTCTGGCCAATCTTCTAACTTGTCTAAATCGTCAAGTAGCTCTTGTGCGTAGTCGGTAATTTTAATAAACCACTGTGGAATTTCTTTTTGCTCAACCACAGCGCCTGAACGCCATCCACGACCGTCAATAACTTGTTCGTTAGCGAGTACAGTTTGATCTACTGGATCCCAGTTAACTGTCGACATTTTTTTATACACTAGGCCTTTTTCGTAAAGCTTAGTGAAAAACCACTGCTCCCACTTGTAGTATTCTGGATGACATGTCGCAATTTCGCGATCCCAGTCATAACCAAAACCTAATTGCTTAAGTTGGGTACGCATGTAATCAATATTTTCGTATGTCCACTTAGCTGGTGCTGTTTTGTTTTTAATAGCAGCGTTTTCTGCAGGTAAACCAAACGCATCCCAACCCATAGGTTGCATTACGTTTTTGCCTTGCAGGCGCTGGAAACGAGAAACAACATCACCAATGGTGTAGTTACGCACATGACCCATATGCAGTCGACCACTCGGATAAGGGAACATAGAAAGGCAGTAATACTTTTCTTTGCTCTCATCTTCAGTGACTTTAAATACCTGGTTTTCTTCCCAGTAGCTTTGTACTTTTGACTCTATATCTTGCGGGTTATATTGCTCTTGCATCTATGGTTCCAGACTTCTTGCAAACTAATAAAAAATTGCCGTTAGGATACCCCAAATAAAACACTATTCACAGCGTCAAAAACATGCTTTTATTAAATTGTAACTTTCAGTGCAGGTTAACCTGCCTTTTTATAGTGTGGTTAGCTAAAGACATAAGTTACAGACTGATTTAACAGCAATTTTGAAGGAGTAAAAAATGACTGATTACAAAACATGGCTTAGCAGTTTTACCCATTGGATAAAAGATGTGAAAGAGCATGGTTTAAAAGATGTGGTTTCTGGGTTTGTTGAATCTGAGCAGGCGCTTAAAGATTTAAGTCAAGAAAGATATGAGCTCTACAAAAGTTATTTAAAGAATGATATTGAACATATAGTAGAGAACGAATCACACTATAATTCGCTTGCATGGCAAGAGCTTAAAGAGTCTCTTTGGTTTGAACTTTCGCACATAGAAGATAAAACTCAACTTGAGTGGCAATCTCTTAGCCAAGATTTTAAGCACAATGGTGTGTATCACGCAGGCGAATGGATAGCCATGGGCACATTAGTATGTAAGAATTGCACCCATAGTTACGATGTTTATCACGCTACACAAATTACACCGTGTATTGAATGTGATGGAATCTATTTTAGTCGTAAGGCACTGCACCCTTAAATATAAGTATTAAGTGGCTGCGGGCCACTTAATACGCCCAAAGGCCAGCGAATATGCTGGTAAAAAAAGAAGTTAGAATGACGAAAAAATTGCTGCCACTATCTGTTTCAAAGCTCGCACCGAGTATTTCTACTAATCACGTAAACACGTGTATGAACAATCCATACCCAGAGCAACTTACGTTTATAGGCCAACAACGCGCCCAAAGTGCTTTAGATTTTTCATTAGGGATGGAACTGCCGGGTTACAACGTTTATGTAATGGGCGAGGCCGCTCACGGGCGCTTTACGCTTGTTAAAGATAAACTTAAACAACACGCAAAAGACCGCTCAACGCCAAACGAATGGTTATACGTAAACAATTACGATGACCACAGAGAACCTATTGCGCTGTTTATGCAACCAGGTCAAAGCAAGCAACTTAGTGACGACATAGATTCATTTTTAGATGAAGTACTCGACACCTTTCCTGCGGCATTTGATAACCCAGCGTATCAGCGTAAGAAAAAATCAATCGATCGTGAATTTAACGATGCCTACGACAGTGCTATTACCGCAGTAGAAATTGCGGCGTTTGAGCAAAGCGTTGCATTAGTTGAAGAAAAAAATTCAGTAGGGTTTGCACCACTTGTAGATGGTAAACAATTAAGCGACAGCGAATTTGGCGAGCTTGAAGAAACGTTACGTGAAGAGTTTTTTGAAAAAATTGAAAAGCTAGAAGATGCATTAATAGAAGCGTTAATAGAGCTGCCACGTTGGAAACGCGAATCAAAAGAAAAACAACGCAATCTTAAAAAATCGACTGCAGAGCAAGCCACTAAACCACTTTTAAAAGACTTAGAACATAAATATGCCACGCATATTGGTGTACTGCGCTATTTAAAAGATATACGCGTTGAAATTATAGACGCGGTACTTGAATGGCTAGATGACGAAGATGAAAGTGAAGAAAGCAAAGAAGACTTTGATCGCAAAGGCATGCTTACCGACTTTTTTGCACCTAACATTTTAGTTGAGTTTAAAGAGGACGACGCAGCACCGGTTGTGTACGAGCCTAATCCAACGTTTGGCAATATATTTGGCAAAATTGAGTACTCAACATCGCAAGGCTCTTTAATTACCTGTTATCGCTCAATTCAGGCTGGTGCATTGCATCGTGCTAATGGCGGTTATTTAATTATGGACGCTGAAAAAATCATGGCAAATCCACAAGTGTGGGATGGTTTAAAACTCGCGTTAAAAACACATCAAATTAAAAACGACTTACCGTATCAAGACAGCACAGTAGGGACTAGCTTTACACTTCGCCCGCAGCTTATACCGCTTGATGTTAAAATTATTTTATTAGGTTCGCGCGAGTTGTACTACACCATAGGTGAATACGACGAAGAATTTGCAGAGCTATTTAGAGTATTAGCCGACTTTGATTACTACTTGCCAAGTAGCGATAAATTGCAATACCAGTTTATTACTAAAGTAACCGAGTATTGCGAGCAAACATTAAAGTGCACTGCAACGCAGGCTGCTATGGTGCGTTTACTTAAATTTAGTTACCGCCAAGCTGAGCATCAAAATAAATTATCAGCGCGTTTTGCTGATGTACTTGAACTTATTGCAGAAGCTAGTTACTACGCAAAGCAAGACAAATTAGCCGTTATTGACGCGCACCATATTGACGAAGCCATTGAAGGCAAACAATACCGTACCGGCCAAATTAGCGAAAATATGCTCAGTGACATAAAAGAAGGTCACACACTTATTGCAACCGACGGCCAAGCCATTGGTAAAGTAAATGGCTTAACCGTATTACACATTGGCGATACCTCATTTGGTACCCCTGCGCGTATTACGGCAACGGTTTATGCTGGCGCCGATGGCGTAATAGATGTTGAACGTGAAGCCGAGCTTGGTAAAGCTATTCACTCAAAAGGTGTAATGCTACTTACCGGTTATTTAGGTAATAAATATGCGCAGCACTTTAGCTTAACGCTTAGCGCTAATATTGCCATTGAGCAAAGCTATGGTTACATAGATGGCGATAGCGCATCTTTAGCAGAGCTGTGTGCGCTTATTTCGTCTATTACAAGCCTACCTATTAGCCAATCAATTGCGCTTACAGGCTCTATAAACCAACACGGTGATGTACAAGCCATTGGTGGCGTAAACGAAAAAATAGAAGGCTTTTTTAAACTGTGTAAAATGCGTGGTTTAACAGGTTCGCAAGGCGTTATTATTCCTAAATCAAACCAAGTTAACTTAGTGCTTGATGACGAAATACTTAATGCGGTTGAAGCGGGTAAATTTAATATTTACGCAGTCGAAACCGTAGACCAAGCGCTTAACTTGTTAATGGATATAGAAGCTGGCGATATTATTGATGACCAGTATCCAGAAAACTCAGTAAACGGTATTGCACTTGCTCGCCTCAAAGAGATTGCCGACATAGTAAACGGCGATGATGACGAAAAAGACGAAGAGCTAGACAACGAAAAAGGTTAATGATGATTAATATAATTTTGGCGGTAGTTATCGCCATTTTTTGTTTTTTAATATTTCAAAATAGTAAAAAAGCAAAACAACAAGCAGGCATAAATGCACAAATAGGTGCAGATTATTTAGCCGCTAACGCAAAGGTAGAAGGTGTAGTAGAAACGACTTCTGGCTTGCAGTATAAAGTAATCCATAAAAGCGAAAACGAAAACACACCAACCCCAAAAAGTATGGTTAACGTGCATTACCACGGCACACTAATCGACGGCACTGTGTTTGACAGTTCAGTAGAGCGTAAAACACCGATTAGCTTTGGTTTGCACCAAGTTATTAAAGGTTGGACTGAGGGCTTACAACTTATGAGCCCCGGCGATAAATACACGCTATATGTACCGCACCAATTAGCGTACGGCGAAAAACGGGTAGGTAGTATTCCTCCTGCCTCAGTACTTATTTTTGAAGTAGAGTTACTGGCAATTGAGTCTTAGTGATTAAATAACAAGGAAGTAAATTATGAATAAAGACGAATTACTTAAAATAGCCAAAGGTGATATTAACTTTACCTTTCAATCTATTATTTATGCACTAGCGCTATGCTTACTCGTTGCAGCTGTTTTTTTACTAGAGATGAGCGTTAACCTACAAATGGGTTTAATAGTTTGTATTATTGGTGTGTTTGGAATGACTATTTATAATAATTTAAATACTCGCCTAAATGCGGCGCTTGAACTTATTGCGCTCTCACAAGATAACCAAAGCACTAAGTAAGCAACGAGTTAGTTTAATAAATTGGTATAAGCCCTACTTTAATAAAGTGGGGCTTTTTGCTTTTAGCTAACATTAAAATTTACTCAAGGATTTTAATACGAGGTCGATACCTATAATAGTTACAAAGCTATTTTAGGGATAAAATAATGAAGATTTCACCGACTCCCATTCCATACCAAGTATACAGCTCAAATACTCAAACTTTAGCGCAATCAGATAAACTACCTGTTGAAAAAGCGAGTGAAGAAAAGAGCGAGGAAGAGAGTGAGGAAGAGCCAAAATATGTGTTATCAAAATTTCTAGATACCAAAGCACAAGAATATAGTGAAGATAACGCAACGTTTAGCAATCAGTATAAAAACCTAGAAAAAGTATACAAGCACTTCACTGGGCGAGTTATTGCGCTGCAAGAACAAATTAACAAACTTAAACAAAGCCCCGTACAACGTAGTTTAACTATAAATACTTCTGCAAGTGAGCTGAATAAAAACGATGCGAGTTTAACTCTAGATGCAGAGCACCTAGGTTCTAAAAAATATAAAAACACACAGCAACAAGAGCAGATAGATATGTTAGAGCTGCAATTAGGGGAGTTAAAGTCAGAGCAAGCAGCAATAAAACAACAAATGGTTGAGCTGGTTATTAGTGAAATGAAGAGACGGGGCGACGACTATACTATTTAGCGCCACCAACATGGTGGTGGGCTAGCTTTTAAACTCAATTTTACCCACTTCAAGTTTAAATTTACCTCCTTGCTTACCTGCAATCATAAAGCCTAGTTGCTTAATATCATCAAAATCAATAATCGGTTGTTGCTCAAGCACGCGACCGCGATACGTTAAAGTAAAATCACTCGGAGCAAAGTTTATATCTACCCATTCATTTTTTACTGTTTTAAATGAGTGGGTGTACGCTGCGCCATCAAGGTAATTGGTAGTTCTGAGTCTAAGCTGATAGGTTTGTCCATCGCCTTTAACACGCAGTGCTATAGCTTTAGTATTTTGGCTTTGTGTATTTAGCTCTGTACGTATTGATGCAAAACCGCCGTTATTATCAAGCGAAACATTGCCTGTAAAAAGCAAACTTTCTTGAGTTTGTGTTACTTGGCTATTAGATACACCGCCCATTACTGAGTCGTTAACAACGTACCAGCGCTGGTTTGCACTCGCTTGTGCACTTACAACTAATAAATTAAATACAAAAAGTGATGATAGTTGCTTTGTTGTCATACGTGTTTCCTAATTGGCATTAAGTAAGTGGAGTACTTATAACAAATACGTTTTAATAACGTATTTGTTCACTAATTTAAAACTAATTATTTTTACGAGCCCACTTATCCATAATTTTATTAAATAATATTTCATCATCAGTTTGCTCACCAGGGCAGGTCTGCGCGCTACCTTGAGGCATGCCATTACTACCAAATACGGTTGAAGTATCAATTAAATAGCATTTACCGTTAAATTTTTCTAATCGTCGTGTGCCTATTGTATTTTGGCTAATAACTTCTGATTTTTGTGATTTAACCGGTGATTTAATTGTGGGGGTGGCAGCTATTGCATCATCAGTACTATCTGAGTTATCTGCTTCGCCAAACGTGACCATTTTTTTATGCGTTAAGTTATTTATAGGTGCGCCATAAATAGGCGCATACGGGTTAAGTTTTTTAAACGTTTGCGTGTTGGTATTAATGGTGTGGGCAGGGGGTTGAGGTTTATTTGTAATAGTGGGCTTTGTTACTGTTGCTGTTTTTGGTTTTTCGTCACGTTGTTTGGGTGCTTTAGTAACTTGTGTTTGAGTTGTAGGTATTTTATTAGTGCTTACAGATTCAGGTGCTTTTTTTACCTCTAACTTTGCAGGCTCAGCAATCGGTGCGTTAGTGGTAGTGTTAACGGTGCTTAACTTAGGTTGCGTTGATAAGTTAACCATTACATAAGCGTTTATTACGGTGTCTTTTTTTGTTGGAGGTACTTCAACTTTTATTTTTTGCGAAAGTAATTTATGTGAAAGTAATAAGTACAGCAACACGCCATGTATACATAACGAGATAACCCACGGCCACGCATTCCCTTTATTCACATCAAACCCTCAACTTAATAGTGCTGTTAAGAGTCAATAAAATACATTTAGTTCACCTAAAGTTAATGTGTTTTACTTTGTGGCTTTATTGCAAATACAACAAAACTATTTTGCAGTTTTTGTTGTTTTTGCATGTGCTTGGTTACGTTATTATGCGTGCAATCAAACTTAGGAGGCATTATGACATTACTTTTTGAACCAATAGAACTTGCAGGTAAAACATTAAAAAACCGTATTGTTATGCCCCCAATGACTCGCTCGCGTTCAACACAGCCTGGCGATATAGCTAACGACTTAATGGCAACATATTACGCACAGCGCGCAAGTGTCGGGCTAATTGTAAGCGAAGGCACACAAATTAGTGAACTTGGCAAAGGCTACGCTTGGACTCCGGGTATTTATTCAAATGAGCAAGTTGTAGGTTGGAGTAAAGTAACCAACGCAGTGCATAGCGCTGGTGGCGTTATGTTTGCTCAGCTTTGGCATGTTGGCCGTGTAACTCATAGTGACAACACCGGTGGCGTGCAGCCTATTTCAGCCTCGGCGATTGCTGCAAAAGACGTAAAAGTATTTGTAGATACAAACGGCGCACCGGGGTTTGTAGACACCCAACTCCCACGCGAAATGAGCAAACAAGATATTACGCATGTCATAGGCGAATTTCGCCAAGCTGCTAAAAATGCAGTTAATGCAGGATTTGATGGCATAGAGCTTCATGCTGCTAATGGTTACCTTATTAACCAATTTTTAGACTCAGAATCAAATGCCCGCACCGATGAATATGGTGGCAGCGTGCAAAACCGAATACGCTTTTTAATTGAAGTAGTAAACGCTGTTATCGACGAAATTGGTAGCAGCAAAGTAGGCGTAAGACTAGCCCCGTTAACAACTCTTAATGGCACTGTAGACGAAAACCCTGAGGAAACTTATTTAGCGGTTTCTGAGGCATTAAATAAAGCCGGTGTAGGTTACATGCATATAGCCGAAGCCGATTGGGATGACGCACCTTTAATGAGTGTTGAGTTTAAATACGCTATTCGCAAAGCCTACAGCGGTGTATTAATTTACGCAGGCAAGTACACAAAAGAGCGCGCAGACAAAGCACTTAGCGAAGGCTGGGCCGACATGATTGGTTTTGGTCGCCCATTTGTATCAAACCCAGACTTACCAGCACGCTTAAAGCAAGGCAAGCCTCTTAACAGCCATAACCCCGACACTTTGTTTGGTGGTGCAGAGCAAGGCTATACCGATTATCCAACGGTATAATTGCTAGTAAGTAATAAACATTGAGTAAAAACATGAAGGGCTGCATTTTATGCAGCCCTTTTTTTGTGCACTGATTCTATTAGCTTTATCTTGAGCAAAAAATAAAAAACGCGTAAGTTAACCGGGTTACCTATTTTAATAACAAGAAAATAAATGAAAGCCAAAGAGATAGAACAATTAGAATTATCAAATTCTGAAACCCGAGAAGTTGTTACCCCCTACGCCTTTAAAATTGACAGTGCTTTACTGGGC
Organism: Pseudoalteromonas sp. SWYJZ12; assembly: GCF_015864395.1. Taxonomy (NCBI): domain Bacteria; kingdom Pseudomonadati; phylum Pseudomonadota; class Gammaproteobacteria; order Alteromonadales; family Pseudoalteromonadaceae; genus Pseudoalteromonas; species Pseudoalteromonas sp. SWYJZ12. Next base: position 65,491 of record NZ_JADYXH010000010.1, on the reverse strand, counting down.
TTGCCTTTAGCTACGCCAATTCGGCGTGCACTAGCGATTATTATTGATGTTGCACTTATATTTTTAGCAGCCAAACTCAGCGCGGCTTTAATAGCATTTGTTGCTGCAATGGCTTTTTATAAAGGTACGGCACAGCAATACCTTCCAAAAATGTCGAATGTGTGGCGAAGAATCTTAAAAATAACGGCAGCAAGTATTTTATTTGTAAGCGCACTTACTGTGCTTTCAATTGGCATAGATTACCTAGAAGACGATAACACTGATCAAGGTTTAGCTGTTCAGGGCGTAAAAATACAAGATGAAATACAGCTTACCGCCACAGAAAAACAACGGGTAAATACTTATTTAGCGCAAACAGCCGATGACAGCTGTGAGCAACCTTGCCAACAAAGCGCGCTTGATAATTTAATAGGGCAAGTTCCCAAATTAGCAGAAATGGATGACCTAAAAAGCCCACAACTTGCTACCGTACTTTTACAGCTACTAGTACTCAGTGAAAATAACGAAATAAAGCCTGCACAGTTAATAGAAGAAAAACCTGCACAAACAAGCACAAATAGTATTTTGCAGTGGAGCAAAGGCGTTATTCAAGACTTGGGCTTAGGTTTTGGCTGGGCTGCAGTTTACTTTACGTTGTTCTCGCTGCTTTGGCGCGGCCAAACGCCGGGTAAAAAGGTTTGTAATATCCGTGTTGTCGCCCTAAGCGGTGAGCCATTAGGTTTATTAGATTGTTTTGGTCGCTACGGCGGCTACGGTGCAGGCTTTGCAACGGGCTTATTGGGCTTTTTACAGATATATTGGGACCCAAACAGGCAAGCAATTCAAGATAAAATATCAGCGACGGTGGTTATTAAAGGTAACTTGAATCAAGTTGTAAATGTGGAAACCGTTGTAGATGCAGTAAAGGACTAGCTTTTAGTTGGGAATAACTGTTTTAAGAAAGTAGGTGTGTGGTTTGTAAAGGTGGTTTGCTTGCATTTTACTTAACTTTATTTAGAACATCAAAAAGTTGTATTGTGAAATAATGTATGTGATTCTTGTATTAATATTAGTCAATATTTTCAAGTGAGTATCGAAGGAAATGAGTTCATATAAATTTAGGAAAAATGCTGAAATAGGTAAGTTAGAGGCTGAAACTGATTCTTTTTTAGAGTCTTGTTTTTATGAGTCTGATGTATTTAAAGGCATTCTTGATTTTGACAGTAGTGAGAATAACCCCGATTTTACTCGAAGAATTATTGTTGGAAGAACTGGAAGTGGGAAAACAGCTTTATTAAAACAGATTATTAATAGCGAGAACGTAAAAGTTCACGATACGATTGAAGCTGAAAATACAGTTTTTGAACACATAAAAAATAATATATTTATTTCAGATCTAATTGATAAGGAAATTGATCTGAGAGTTTTTTATAAATCATTATGGCTACATGTCCTTTTAGTGAAAGTTATTAATCTTCTTCACCGCTCCTCGTATGATAGCTTTTTCGAGTCGATAAAGAGACTAATCAGCTCTAGTAAAAAAAGATATAACCCAGAAGTTGCGAATGAGTATGTTGAAGCTTATAAAGATAATTTCTTTAACGATAATGTGATCACTGAAATAACGAACAAAATGCAAGAATCTTTGTCAGGTGGAGCAAATGGTGGGATTTTTAAATTTGAAGGTAAACAGCTCGAGGAAAACTTACAAAAAATACAGTCAGTAACATCTAGCTATGTTAGTAAAGAGCTTCTTAGAAAACAAAAAGAGCTCATTAAAGTGATTCAGGAAGAGTTTTCTAATGAAAAACAAATAAGAATAATCATTAGCATAGATGATCTTGATAAATCATGGTTGAGTTCAAGTGCCATCAGATATGATTTCATAAACGCTTTATTAGAAGCGTTTAAAGAGCTATTAGATATTAAATCGGTGAAAATTTTAATTTCTATTAGAACAGATATTATAATGGGAATTTATAAAAACAGTTTGAGACAAGATGAAAAAGATCAGTCTTTGATTTACGCGATATCTTGGAATCGAGAAGAAATTAGAGGAATCTTGGACTCACGTATAAACCACCTTGTTAGAAATCAGTATCAAGGAACTAAGGTCGTTACTTTAGCTGATGTATTCAATTTCAAGGTAAATGATCTAGATGCAGATTTATATATTTTAGAGAGAACTATGCTTCGCCCTCGAGATGCGATTAGCTTCGTTAATTTATGTCTAGGTGCTTGTGATGGTAAGGTTGAATTAAATGAAGATATTATCCTTGAAGCTGAAGAAAAGTTTTATTCTGGACGAAAGAAAGCATTAGTTAAAGAATGGGCAAGTATTTACCATCATATTGAAAGTTATTTAGATAGCTTATCTTTTATTCCAACCAATGAATTTAAAGTTTTAGATATGCCTCAAGCTATTATTGATCAAGTGTCAAACTATCTGCTTGAGATACCAGTTGTAAAAGATGATGAAGAACATGATCGACGAGCGATGGATTTAAATGAACTAATAAAAGTGTGGTTTGCAGTAGGTGTTATAGGCATTAAAAAATCTAGTACTTTGTTTATTTATTCATCGTTTGAAAAGCCCGAACTAGATATCACCGATTTAAATAAGAAGTTTGTGATACATCCTCTATTTTTCAGGAATACTTAATAGTCATTCTTTACTAATTATAAGGTTAAAAAGGTACATTAATACCTTTTTAACCTAACCCCAAACCCAATAACACCCAGCAATAAAACAAATCCCCACACAAACATGTTGCCGTATTGGCTGTACACGCTGTCGCCTTTTATGAGCTTAATGTTAGCTTTCAATGTTGTAGCTTCAAACTGAGGCATGGTTTGTTGTGCGTGGCTTATAGGGTCGTATACGGCGCTTACACCATTGTTTGTAACACGCACTAGAGGGCGTTGTAGCTCGAGCGACCGCATACGGGCTATTTGCATATGTTGCAAAGGCCCAATGGAGTCGCCAAACCAGGCATCGTTACTGACAGTAAAGAGTAGGTCGGAATCGCTTTTGTAATTACCGCGTACTAAATCTGCAAAAACAATTTCGTAGCAAATAGCGGGGAGTAAGTTATAGCCATTGGCGCGTAAGTTGTTTTGCACTTTGTCGCCACGGGTAAACGATGACATAGGTAAATCGAATAATGGGGCAATAGGGCGCAAAAAGTCTTGAAACGGTACAAATTCGCCAATGGGTAATAGCTGGTGTTTTTGATAGCGGTTTTTATCAAGGTAATGATAATGCCCGTGCTCGTCGCCGCGTTCTTTATTACCGACCACAATAAGTGTATTGAATATGTTTTTGGTGTCTCGCTGGTAGTCAACAATACCGGTTACAAGGGCGGTTTTATTAAACGAGGCTGCATTGTCTAAATTGGCTAGGTAGGAATCAGCAAGCATCTCTATTTCAGGCACGGCGGCTTCTGGCCATACTATTAAGTCGGCATCCCAATGTGGACGTGTCATATCTTGGTATTTGCTCATTGTGGTCCAAAACTCACTTGGCTCAAAGCGCAGGTGTTGCTGTATGTTCCCTTGTACGAGCAATACTGACATGTTTTTATCTGTGTAATGAATACTACCTGTGGTGTTTGCGCCTGTAAAAACAAGCGCAACAGCTGTAGCAGTAACCGCTGGGGTTTTAAAATCTTTTAGGGTAAGTCTATACAGTGCAAAGCCAATAGCGACACAGGTAAGTGTTAAGCCAAACTCGCCAATATAAGGGGCAAGCAACCTTAAAGGTCCGTCGGTTTGTGTGTAGCCAAAACTTAACCACGGGAAACCGGTAAGTACGGTGCCACGTAAATACTCACTAATTGCAAAGCAGGCAATTAGTAATGCGCCAAAGCTTTTAGGGCCACTGGCAAAGCGTGTAGTTGCCCAAAAGGCAAGTGCGGGAAATAACGCTAAGTATGCGCACAAAAATGCCATTAACGAGAGCGACGCTATAAGCGGCATACCGCCAAAGGTGGCAATAGAAACATGTACCCAGCTTATACCAGCACCAAACCAGCCTAGGCCAAATATAAAGCCATATTTAGCAGCGGTTTTTGCGTGTGCTTTACCGGTATTATTGGGATTAACGCAAAAAATTATGGTACCAAGGCTAATAAATACGATGGGCCAAATTTCAAAGGGGGCATAGCCAAAAGTTAAAACAAGGCCCGCAACGAGTGCGAGCCATGCTTTTTTATCTTTTGCTAATAAGGTAAGTCTAGTTAGCAGTTTCTTCACTGTCGTTATCATCAGCCTTAGGAACGGTGACTTGCAGTTGCAAAATACGACGATTGTCGGCGTTGGTTACTTTAAATTGGTAACCTTCTATGTCAATCGTTTCACCACGGCTTGGCATATGGCCAAATGCGTGCAGTACAGTTCCGCCAATAGTATCGGCTTCGTCTGTGCTGTAGCCTGTTTTAAAATGCTCGTTAAAGTCATCTACAGGTGTGAGTGCTTGCACTACGTGAACATGTTTAGCAAGTCGACGAATATCTTGATGTTCTTCTTCTTCGTCGTGCTCATCTTCGATTTCGCCAACAATTATTTCAAGAATATCTTCAATCGTTACCAAGCCCGATACGCCGCCGTATTCGTCAATAACAACAGCCATATGGTAGCGTTGCTGACGGAATTCGTTTAGCAATGTATCAACACGTTTGCTCTCAGGTACTACCATTGCTGGGCGTAAATAATCGCGTATTGATGGTAAATGCTCGTCTTTATTTAAGATCAGTGGCAATAAATCTTTAGCGAGTAAAAAACCTTCTACATGGTCTTTGTCTTCAATCACCACAGGAAAACGTGAGTGAGTTGAGTCAACCATCATTGGAATTAGCTCTTCAAGCGGGCTGTCGATCTCAAGAGTGATCATTTGTGAGCGCGGAACCATTATGTCTCGCACTTTAAGCTCAGACACGCCAAGCACACCTTCTATCATCTCTTTTGTTTCAGGATCGATTACGTCTCGTTCTTGCGCATCGGCAATAACTTCGACCAGCTCTTCTCTATTCTGGGGTTCCCCTTGCAACATTTGGGCTATTCTGCCCAACCACGTTTTGCCAGAAGAACCCTGGCTAGATTGCGAGTTACCGTCGCTCATTGCGTCTAATTGCTCCGTTAATTTAAATATCGTCCCGGTATGGGTCTGCTATGTTTAGCTCTGCAAGTAATTGCTTTTCGATGCTTTCCATCTCTAAAGCATCGTCACTCTTTATATGGTCAAATCCAAGCAAATGCAAGCATCCGTGAATAACCATGTGGGCAAAGTGGTCATGAAATGACTTCTCTTGCTCAATTGCTTCAGCTAATACGATGGCTGGGCAAATAATTAAATCACCCACGAGAGGAATATCTATTCCCGGTGGTGCTTCAAATTCGAACGACAGTACGTTGGTCGGTTTATTTTTACCGCGATAGTCGTTATTAAGTTGTTGCGATTGCGCTTCGTCGCTAATAACGATACTGAGTTCTGACTCGTCACGGTATTGGCTAAGGGCTTTGTCGGCCCACAGTGCAAATTGCTCTTCGCTTGGGAGGTTGTCAAACTCACAGGCTATTTGTAAATCAAGTTCGGTTGTCAAAGTATTACTCTTTAGTAGTAGGCTGTTGAAGAGCAGCGAGTGCGTCTTTTGCATTTTGCTTTTCAATGCGCTTTAGTCGCTCGCTTTCGTCGTTTCGCTCGTAGGCTTCAACTATGCGTGCTACAACAGGGTGGCGTACGACGTCTTGGGCTTTAAAGTAGTTAAAGCTAATTTCGTTTACGCCATCAAGTACTTCCATTGCATGGCGAAGGCCTGAACGTGTGCCACGAGGTAAATCAACCTGTGTTATATCGCCTGTAATAACCGCTTTTGAGTTAAACCCTATACGGGTTAAAAACATTTTCATTTGCTCGGCGGTGGTATTTTGGCTTTCATCTAAAATAATAAAGGCATCGTTTAAAGTGCGTCCGCGCATGTAAGCAAGCGGAGCGACTTCAATGATATTTTTTTCGATGAGTTTTTCTACTTTTTCAAAACCTAGCATTTCAAAAAGAGCATCGTAAAGAGGGCGCAGGTATGGGTCTATTTTTTGACTTAAATCACCGGGTAAAAAACCAAGCTTTTCGCCCGCTTCTACAGCAGGACGCGTTAATAATATACGGCGTATTTCTTGGCGCTCAAGGGCGTCAACGGCGGCAGCAACTGCAAGGTAGGTTTTACCAGTACCAGCAGGGCCAATACCAAAGGTAATGTCGTGGTTTAAAATATTAGCCACATAAACACCTTGGTTATCGTTACGTGGTTTAATAACACCACGGCGCGTTTTAATCACCATTTCTTTGCCGTAAGCGCTGCTTGATGCGTCTTGCTCTAGGGCTTTTGATTCGGTAATAGCTAAATGAACGGCTTCAGGTTCTATTTCGCCTAAAACACCACGAACTGGCTGAGTATCAACATAAAGGTTTTTTAAGATTTCTACAGCGCCGGCGCAGTTGTGTAGTTTACCGGTTACTTTAAAAAAGTTGTCACGGTGAATTATTTCAACAGCCAGGTGGCGTTCAATTTGTTTGATGTTTTCGTCAAACGGGCCACATAAAGAAGAAAGGCGTTTGTTATCGGCAGGTTCTAAATAAATCTCTAATGTTTTTAACTGATTACTCAAAATTGCTTCCTATAGTACTGCGCCAGCGTTAACTGGCGCTAATAGTGTGACTAAGGAACGAAAGTAGCTACGCCAATTTCGTTAACAGTGTCTGGTTTTGGCTCTGCAGCTGCAGCTTTAGTTAAAATAGCTGAAGGAGCGATTTCACGTCGTAAGTTCATTTCTGATTCTGTACGAATTAAGTCACCACGTAAAGAGTTAGGTAGTGCTTCGGTAATACGTACGTCAACAAACTGTCCGATCACTGTGTGCGGGCCAACAAAATTTACTACACGGTTATTTTCGGTACGGCCACGTAATTCCATCGGGTTCTTTTTAGAAGGACCTTCAACAAGTATACGTTGCTCTGTATCGAACATTTGACGGCTAATTTGCTGCGCCATTTGTGTAATACGGTTTTGTAGTAAGTATAAGCGTTCTTTTTTCTCTTGCTCTGTTACGTCATCTGGCAAATCTGCCGCTGGCGTACCTGGGCGTGCACTGTAAATAAAGCTAAAGCTCATATCAAAACCAATGTCGCTAATAAGCTTCATGGTTGCTTCAAAGTCTTCTTTACTTTCGCCTGGAAAACCAATAATGAAATCTGATGACATGCTTAAGTTAGGACGAATTTTGCGTAACTTACGAATTGTCGATTTGTATTCAATTGCCGTATGGCCACGTTTCATTAGGTTTAATATACGGTCTGAACCACTTTGTACTGGTAGGTGTAAGTGATCTACAAGCTCTGGTACATCAGCGTAAACGTCAATGATGTCTGGCGTAAATTCTACCGGGTGCGATGTGGTGTAACGAATACGGTCAATACCATCAATAGCGGCAATAAGACGAATTAAATCTGAGAAATAACATATTTCGCCATCGTGTGTGTCGCCGCGGTATGCGTTTACGTTTTGGCCTAGTAGGTTTACTTCACGTACGTTTTGCTCAGCAAGCTGTGCAATTTCAAGTAGTACGTCATCTACTGGGCGGCTAACTTCTTCGCCGCGAGTATATGGTACAACACAAAAAGTACAGTATTTAGAACAGCCTTCCATAATTGATACAAACGCAGATGGGCCATCCGCTTTTGGCTCTGGCAGGCGGTCAAACTTTTCAATCTCTGGGAATGAAATATCAACAACCGATGAGCCTTTGTTGCCTTGCACTTGTTTAATCATTTCTGGTAAACGGTGCAATGTTTGCGGGCCAAAAATAACATCTACAAATGGTGCGCGTTGGCGAATAGAGTCACCTTCTTGTGAGGCAACACAACCACCTACACCAATAATTAAGTCTGGCTTGTCGTCTTTTAACAACTTCCAACGACCTAACTGGTGAAATACTTTTTCTTGTGCTTTTTCACGAATTGAACAGGTGTTAAGTAAGATTACGTCGGCATCTGTTGCATCATCAGTTAGCTGGTAGCCGTTGGTGGCATCTAAAAGTTCAGCCATTTTCTGAGAGTCGTATTCGTTCATCTGACAACCCCAGGTTTTAATATGCAGCTTTTTGCTCATTGAAATATTGCCTCGTGTTCAATTCGATAGTGGCACAAAAATGTGCTAGAAACAGGATTAAGGAGCAAGCATGCTCACTTAAAGGAGGCGTATTTTAGCTGGATACCCGCCCAGATCCAAGTATAGTTTTCATGTTTGTGATCTCAAATCAATACGGGGCGAGTTTAATGTGCTGTTAGGGATATCCTCTGGTATAAAACAAATTAATTTTGATACAATCAAAACAGACTCAAGTAATAATAAAATGATGAAAAACATGACCAAAAATAATGTGATAGTGGTTGGCGGGGGCATGGTTGGCGCAGCTATGGCGATAAAGCTGGCTCAGCAAGGCTTTGGTGTGCGCATAATTGAAAAACACCTAATAGACCCATCGCACATTCTTAGTAGCGATAAGGTGGATATTAGGGTGTCTGCTATTAATCGTTTTTCAGAAAATTTACTTGATGAATTAGGGGCAATGCCTCTTTTAAGGCAAAACCGAATAGCACCTTATCAACAATTAGAGGCTTTTGAGCGCGGTGGTGACAATTTATTATTTGATTGCGCCGACATAAACACGACACATTTAGGCCACTTGATTGAAAATAGTTTAATTCAAGCAAGTTTGTGGCAGCAATTTGGGCATTATAAGATTGAGGTTATTGAGCAGTCATTGCCGGTAACTAAAATAGAGCAAACGGATGATTTAATTACGCTTGTGTATGGTGATCAAACCTATACGGCTGATTTAGTAATTGCCGCCGATGGTGGGCAATCGCAGCTGCGTGCTAAAGCTAATATTGGTATTACGGGTTGGCAGTACCAACAGCATTGCATGGGGGTATTAATTAAACTCGATGCACCGCAACAAATTAAAACATGGCAACAGTTTACACCAAGTGGGCCGTTAGCATTTTTACCAATGCAGGCACCGTACGCTAATTTAATTTGGTACGACGATGCAAATACATTGCAAGCATTTAAAGGGCTAAGCCCAACTCAGTTAAAAACGCACATTCTGAATAAATTCCCAGAACTTGCTGGAGACTTTGAAGTACAAACCCATGCAGTATTTCCGCTTACTCGCCAACACGCTAATAATTATTCGCAAGGGCGCTTGGTTTTAGTGGGCGATGCAGCGCATACAATTAACCCCCTTGCAGGGCAGGGCGTTAATTTAGGTTTTCAGGACGTAGTGGCACTTGCTGAGGTTTTAAACGAAGCAGGAGATATAGGTTGCCCACTAAAACTTAAAGAATACGAGCGAGCTCGCCGCAGGGCTAATTTATTAATGATGAGCATGATGGACGCGTGTTACTTTGGGTTTTCTAATCAAATTACGCCACTTAAATGGGCACGCAGCCAGTTTTTAAAAATGGCTAATAATACGGGGCCGATAAAAAACTGGGTTTTAAAATACGCAATTAGTGGTGATTTAGGCTAAATTTAAAGTAGATATTAGAAAGGCTCATTTATGAGCCTTTTTTTATGTCTGTTTTTAAGTCAGCAAATAGTGACTCGGCTATATTGAACACGGTTTTAATTTAACTGGTGTTACATCACTAAATCGCAATTTAATAACTTTAAAGAGCCTGTGTGTGGAAAATTTTTTTACAGTAATAATTATTTTAGGTGCGCTACTGCTTGTTGCTAGCTTAAAAACAACCGTTAAAGTTTGCAAAAAAACATCGCAAAGAGCATGGAGTGTACTGCTATGCGCTATTATTTTTTTTATTATAGGGTATTGGTGGATACTTTATTATTTTTCAAACCACGACATTGCACCCGTCGTTATGAATATGGTGGCTATGTTGTTACTTGGCGGTGGTGGGTTTGTTTTTTTAGTTATTAAACTGAGCTTAAAAAGTATTCTTAAAATAGAGCAAGCAACGCAGTATCAAAAATATCAAACTGAGCACGATAACTTAACAACTCTACCTAACCGCGATAAATTTTTTAAATCTTTAAGTAAACAAGTTGAATATCCTTCCCCATTTTCACTATTTTATATCGACTTAAATAACTTTAAACAAATTAATGATGCGTTTGGGCATCAGTGTGGTGACCAACTTTTGGCTGCATTTGCCAATAAATTAAATAAAGAATTATGCGGTATTGCTAAGTTATATCGAATAGGTGGCGATGAGTTTGCTTTTTTATTGCATACCGATACAGATGAAAGCATGAATTATTGTGTAAACATTATAAACTCAGCCGTCAAAAGTCCGTTTTGTACGAATGAGCAAATGGTTAAAATACAATTAAGTATAGGCGTAAGCCGTTTTCCTGATGATAGCCGATTGCCCGATCAGCTATTAAAAAAAGCTGACTTGGCACTGCATGAAGCTAAAAAAACATTTCAACCTTTGGTAAATTACTCATCTGCAATAGGTAAACGAGCTGAGGACTTTTTTGATTTATCAGCCAAAATTAAAGTGGCATTACATAAAGATGAGTTTGAGCTTTATTTACAACCCATAATGGACTCTAAAGATCTGCAATTACATGGCCTAGAAGCGCTTATCCGATGGCCGCAAGATGATGGTAGCTTTATTAGTCCAGAAAAGTTTATAACCGTAGCTGAGCGTACAGGGCTTATTTTTCCTTTATCGAAATGGGTTGTACAAGAAGCCGTTAATCATATTAGAAAGCTCAAGCTATTTGGTTTCACCGGTACTATACATGTCAATTTATCAACGAAAGATATTGAAAGCAGCGAGTTTTACGATTTTATAATTAGTTTACTCGCAACCGACCCTACATTAAGCGACTCGTTAATTTTTGAAATTACAGAAGGTGCAATGATGACAAATATACCGGCTGCTAGAAAAATGATGCAACAGTTGAGTATGCGCGGGTTTAAATTTAGTGTTGATGACTTTGGTACTGGCTTTTCGTCACTGTCGTTATTAAGAGAGCTGCCGATTAATCAAATAAAAATTGATCAGTCGTTTGTCAAAGATATGCTTACTAACTCACCTGATTACGCCATTGTAGAATCTACATTGTTTTTAGCGAGTCGATTAAATTGCGATGTAGTTGCTGAGGGAATAGAAACTAAAGAGGTAGAACAGGCGTTGTTGAGTCTTAACTGTGATTATTTACAAGGGTATTTATATAGCAAACCAATAAATATAGATGAATTTATAAATGTTTATTTAAGTGCAGAAAAAGTAAGTTGAATTTAATGAGTATTGAGAAGTTTTAGATAGGGGAGTCAAATTGGCTGGGATACCAGGATTTGAACCTGGGAATGCCAGGATCAAAACCTGGTGCCTTACCGCTTGGCGATATCCCAACTATAAATTTGAATTAGTTTTAGTTCTTAATAAGAACATGGTGCGGAAGGAGAGACTTGAACTCTCACAACCTAAGTTACTGGAACCTAAATCCAGCGCGTCTACCAATTCCGCCACTCCCGCATCACTAAGTTGCTAATTTAAACTCTAAGCTAGAGCAATTCTTTTATCCAACTTTCCTTGGTAGAAGAAGTTGGCTGGGATACCAGGATTTGAACCTGGGAATGCCAGGATCAAAACCTGGTGCCTTACCGCTTGGCGATATCCCAACAAAGAATTCTTTATAATTTTAGTTCTTATAAGAACATGGTGCGGAAAGAGAGACTTGAACTCTCACAACCTAAGTTACTGGAACCTAAATCCAGCGCGTCTACCAATTCCGCCACTCCCGCATCAACAATTTGCCAATTTAAACTCTAAGCTAGAGCAATTCTTTTATCCAACTTTCCTTGGTAGAAGAAGTTGGCTGGGATACCAGGATTTGAACCTGGGAATGCCAGGATCAAAACCTGGTGCCTTACCGCTTGGCGATATCCCAACAAAGAATTAATGATAATTTTATTTCTTATCAAGAAATGGTGCGGAAAGAGAGACTTGAACTCTCACAACCGAAGTTACTGGAACCTAAATCCAGCGCGTCTACCAATTCCGCCACTCCCGCATCGTTTGTACAATAAAGTACAGGTAGTTATTTTAAACTCTTCATTGAGCTGCAATTTAACTCTTGCAGAGCCATTTCTAAAAGAAGAAATGGTGGCTAAGACGGGATTTGAACCTGTGACCCCATCATTATGAGTGATGTGCTCTAACCAGCTGAGCTACTTAGCCATTGTTGGCTGGGATACCAGGATTTGAACCTGGGAATGCCAGGATCAAAACCTGGTGCCTTACCGCTTGGCGATATCCCAACAATAACAATTGATAGTTTTAATTCTTATCAAGAATATGGTGCGGAAGGAGAGACTTGAACTCTCACATCCTAAGATACTGGAACCTAAATCCAGCGCGTCTACCAATTCCGCCACTCCCGCACACAAGGTAGTTATTTTAAACTCTTCATTGAGCAACAAAAAAATAATGGTGGCTAAGACGGGATTTGAACCTGTGACCCCATCATTATGAGTGATGTGCTCTAACCAGCTGAGCTACTTAGCCATCTTTTTTTGTTAGCACTTCATCGCTGAGTGCGGGGCGTATTATGCTGATATGACCCAAATTCGTCAACACCTTTTTTGCAAAAAAACACTTAACTGTGTTTGTTTGCAGGAAAATTAAGCTAACAGGCTAAAATTTAATAAAAATGCTGTTTTTTTAGCTGCCTTTAAGGCGCGGAATCTTAATTAACCCTGTACTTCTTTAATTAAGCGATATTACAAAGATAGACTAGTTGAGGCTAATTATTATTTTTATAATGCTTAAATACAAAAAAGGCTCGTAAAAACGAGCCTTTAAAAATTATTACCAAGTGAAATTGGTTTAATTTGTACTTATACGTTGAACAAGAAGTTCATTACATCGCCATCTTTAACAATGTACTCTTTACCTTCTTGACGCATCTTACCTGCTTCTTTTGCGCCACTCTCACCTTTAAAGGCAACAAAGTCGTCAAAAGCAATAGTTTGCGCACGGATAAAGCCACGCTCGAAGTCGGTATGGATTTTACCCGCTGCTTGTGGTGCTGTTGCACCTACAGGGATTGTCCATGCGCGTACTTCTTTTACGCCAGCTGTGAAATAAGTTTGTAATTGTAGTAATTCATAACCACCACGAATAACAAGGTTAAGACCTGGCTCTTCTAGACCAAGATCAGCCATAAACTCTAGCTTGTCTTCGTCATCTAGTTCTGAAAGCTCAGACTCGATAGCGGCACATACAGGAACAACAATCGCATCTTCAGCTGCGGCAATAGCGCGTACGCGGTCAAGGTATGGGTTATTTTCAAAACCATCTTCAGCAACGTTTGCAATATACATTGTTGGTTTAATTGTTAAGAAGTTAATAGAGCTGATTGCTGCTTTTTCTTCTTTAGTTAGTGCTAGACCACGTAAAGTTAAGCCTTCGTCAAGATGCACTTTTACTTTTTCAAGTACAGCATTTTGCTCTTTAGCGTCTTTATCGCCACCTTTTGCTTTTTTTGAATTACGGAAAAGGGCTTTTTCAGCGCTATCCATATCAGCAAGTACTAACTCAGTGTTGATTACGTCAATATCGTCAGCAGGGTCAATAGTGCCTGCTACGTGGATGATGTTTTCATCTTCAAAACAGCGAACTACGTGGCCAATTGCATCGGTTTCACGAATGTTAGCTAAAAACTGGTTACCAAGGCCTTCACCTTTAGATGCGCCTTTTACTAAGCCTGCAATGTCTACAAATTCCATACTGGTGGTAAGAACTCGTTGAGGATTAACTATTTTAGCAAGTTCGTCTAGACGAGGATCTGGCACAGGTACCACACCTGTATTAGGCTCAATGGTACAAAAAGGAAAGTTAGCGGCTTCAATACCCGCTTTAGTTAGTGCATTGAAAAGCGTTGATTTACCAACGTTAGGCAAGCCAACGATGCCACATTTAAAACCCATAGTAAGATACCTTGTTTAGAATTCGTTTAAACGGTGTACTTGGACCCAAGTTACTAGGGTTTAAACGAATGTAGTCTGTTTTGTGCTTTTAACACACCATCTTTTGCAAGTATTTCCATGCAACGAACTGCTTCATCAACAGCAGCATCCATTTTTTCTTGGTCTGCTTTGGCCGCTTTTCCAAGCACCCAACCAGTAACCATTTCACGATGCCCCGGATGACCTACACCAATGCGCAAGCGCATAAAGTCTTTTTGATTTGCCATTTTTGCAATAATGTCTTTTAAACCATTATGACCGCCATGCCCGCCGCCTTTTTTTAACTTGGCAACGCCTGGGTCTAAATCCAATTCGTCATGGGCAACTAAAATGTCCTCGACAGGGATTTTGAAAAAATTAGCTAAACTACCGACCGCTTTACCACTTAAATTCATGTAAGTAGTGGGGATCAATAATTTGAATTCTTGGCCTTGAATGATCACTTTGCCTGTAAGGCCGTGATATTTAGGATCGTATTTTAGGGTGCAGTTGTAGCGTGCAGCGATTTGCTCGATGAACCAAGCACCTGCATTGTGGCGTGTGTTTGCGTATTCGGGGCCTGGATTAGCCAGGCCCACAAGCATTTGAATAGAATTCAAGGTTGCGAGACCTTAAAAATTATTCTGCTGCTGCAGCGTCGTCTTCAACTGGAGCTGCTTTGTTTGCTTTGATAGTCAGGATAGACTGATCATAGCCTTCGCCTTTACCTAAATCTACAGAGCTAACGCCTTTAGGGAAAGTAAGGTCAGAAATATGAACAGAATCGCCAACAACAAACTTAGAAACATCTACTTCAATGAATTCTGGAAGTGCTTTTGGAAGACACGTAATTTCAACTTCAGTTAACTGGTGAACAACAGTTGCGCCAGCTTTAGTTACAATATCTTCACCGATGAAGTGAAGAGGAACTTTAGTTTGAAATTTATGAGTAGCATCTACACGTTGGAAATCAAGGTGAGTAAGCTTAGGCTTGAATGGGTGACGTTGGATATCTTTTAAGATTACTTCAACAGCTTCGCCATCTACGTTAAGCGTAAGGATATGCGTGTAAAAACCTTCGTCTTCTTGTGCTTTGATCATATCTTTATGAGCAAAAGTAAGAGATAAAGCTTCTTTGTCAGCTCCGTAAAGGATTGCAGGAACTTTGTCTTCGCGACGTAGGCGGCGGCTCGCACCAGTACCAGTTTCTACGCGAAGTTCAGCGTTATATGTATAAGTTTTGTTAGACATGATGTCTCCAGTTATTAAAATGTGTAGGGCCTTTGCGACCAAGGTCCCTAGCCAAAAGGCGCGCTATCATACCACCACGCCCAGACAAAATAAACATCGCTTACAAAAAAAGCGCCAAAAGGCGCTTTTATACTCAGGAATGTTTAATTTTAGTGTTCAAACATCGCTGAGATAGATTCTTCGTTACTAATACGACGAATAGTCTCTGCTAACATGTCAGCAAGCGTAAGTACCTTAATTTTATCAAGGGCTTTAAGCTCGTCAGATAGCGGAATTGAGTCAGTTACAATTACTTCGTCAATCATCGAGTCACGTAAGTTTTCTGCTGCTTTACCTGAAAGAATAGGGTGCGTTGCGTATGCAAATACGCGCTTAGCGCCATGTTCTTTAAGTGCTTCTGCTGCTTTACATAACGTACCACCGGTATCAATCATATCATCTACGATAATACAATCACGACCTTCAACGTCACCAATAATATGCATTACTTGAGAAACGTTTGCTTGAGGGCGACGTTTGTCAATGATTGCTAAATCGGTATCGTTTAGTAGTTTTGCAATTGCACGTGCGCGTACAACACCACCAATATCTGGAGATACAACAACGACGTCTTCAAAGTCGCGTTCTTTCATATCTTCAAGTAATACAGGGCTGCCAAATACGTTGTCTACTGGTACATCAAAGAAGCCTTGGATTTGTTCAGCGTGTAAATCAACCGTAAGAACACGGTCAACACCCACACTTGATAAGAAATCGGCAACAACTTTAGCGGTAATTGGAACACGGGCAGAGCGTACACGACGGTCTTGGCGCGCATAACCAAAATAAGGAATGACGGCAGTAATACGACCTGCAGATGCACGACGTAGAGCATCAACCATAACGATAAGTTCCATTAGGTTATCGTTTGTAGGGGCACAGGTTGATTGCAAGATAAAAACGTCCGAGCCACGAACATTTTCATTTATTTGAACACTGATCTCACCGTCGCTAAAACGGCCAACAACAGCATCGCCTAATTCAATATATAAACGTTTTGCAACTTTTTGAGCTAACTCAGGTGTTGCGTTACCAGCGAAGAGCTTCATGTCAGGCACGGTAGGGTTCCTCAGGCACTGAATATTTGGACTAACGGGCAATGATAAATACCACTGCGAGTTAACTTATGATTACTTGTACGTTACTTCATTGATCGAATATGGCGGTTAACTCCGTATGAGCAGGTGAGACATTTGCGCTTGAAGCCACAAAACCCTGCCAAGTATGGGGGAGATTTTCAAGTACATCTTGTGCTTGAACTTGACTAGCAAATTCGACAAAACAACATGAACCTGTTCCGGTCATCTTCGACGGTGCGTATTTTAGCAACCACTGGAGGGTTTTTTCAACCTCGGGGCAAAGCTTTTTAACTAAAGGCTCACAATCGTTGGTTAAAGTATGGTGTTTCCAATCGCCTATTATTTTTGGTGTGTCGCGTTTTAAATCTGGATGTGTAAATATTTTTGCGGTACTTACATGTTGGTTTGGGTGTACAACGCAGTACCATTTTTGTTCAAGTTTTACCTGGTGTAATTTCTCACCAATACCATGCGCTATGGCGCTTTGCCCTTGTATGAACACCGGAACATCAGCCCCTAATTTAAGTCCTAATTGGGCTAGAATTTCTAAATTTAGTTCTAATTTCCATAATTTATTTAGGGCTAATAAAGTACTTGCGGCATCGGATGAACCACCTCCAACACCTCCGCCCATCGGTAAGCGTTTAATTAAATTTATTTTTACACCCAAAGAGGTTTTACAGTGTGTTTGTAATAATAAAGCCGCTTTATAGATGAGATTATCATTTAGGGGTATGTCTTTAGTATCACCACCGACAGAAATACCACCGTCTGTTGTTAGCTCAAAATGCAACTCATCACCAAAATTTAAAAAAGTAAATAAGGTTTCTAGTTCATGATAGCCATCTTCTCGGCGAGCATTAATATGTAAAAATAAATTGAGTTTTGCCGGGGCAATAAGTGAAAAAGAGGTTTTGTTATTCATACTTATTTAAACTGCCAATCGTAGAGTTGAATTTTTATTTTTATTTGTTGATGCTTTAACGTCAGTTTAGTTGGTAACCAGTAACCTGCGTTTTGTACGTAAGTGCCGTAATCTATTTGCCATTTCTTGCCTGTATTATCAAACCATAATACTTGCTTTGCACGGCCTAGTTCATCAACGACTAAACTTTGATCGTCAATGGTGCCCTTAAGCCAGTTATCGGCGTTATCAACAGGGAGTGTAAAACCCGTTAAACGCTTTAAAAGCTCTGCAGCATTAGTATCAAAGTACTCATCGCCGTCAAACTCTAATTCAGCACCATTTGCTGTTTGTTTAAGCGACAAAATACGAGTACCAATAAAAGTAGTCAGTATTAAATTATTGGAATTTGTTGTTTGCTGCCAATTTAAGTTTGCAGATTGACGCTCTTCTGGGCTTATAAACGCGAGTTTACCCTCGACCTGCCAAGTTTTTTGAGCAGCTAAACGTGGCTTCCAATCATCATAAAGTGTTGTTTTTGTATCAATTTGATGGGCACAGCCACCTAATAATAAAAAAAACATGAATAAAATCAAATATTGTCGAATCAAATGTTGTTCCTTACTTTCCATATTCCGCTGATTTTTGGTAAAATTACCGCCTTTGAAGTAGGGCTCAGCAATATTTGGCAAATATGACCATAATAGCACTAGGTATAAATCACAAAACCGCATCCGTAGAATTACGTGAAAAAGTGGCTTTTTCGCCTGAGCAAATTTCAGAGGCGTTGCAACAATTAAGTGGCCATGCCGACTTTAATGAAGCGGTTATTGTGTCTACCTGTAATCGAACCGAGATCTATTGTAGCCTCGCTCAGCAAAATTCCCAAACACTGTTAACTTGGCTTGCCAGTTTCCATGGTTTGGATGAACATGAACTGAGCAGCAATATATACTGCCATGAAGGTAATGACGCCATTAACCACTTAATGCGCGTAGCGTGTGGGTTGGATTCTCTTGTGTTAGGCGAGCCGCAAATTTTAGGGCAAATAAAGCAATCGTTTTTTAGTGCTAAAACCCACGATGCAATAGGGGTTACTTTTGATAGGTTGTTTCAAAAAACCTTCTCGGTAGCAAAACAAGTTCGCACTGAAACAAATATAGGCGCAAGTGCCGTGTCGGTTGCATTTGCGGCTGTTAATTTAGCAAAACATATTTATGGCAAGCTTGATCAAACCAATGTGTTATTGATTGGTGCTGGTGAAACCATTGAACTGGTTGCTAAACATTTATATCAAAATGAGCCTAAAAAAATTACGGTAGCTAATAGAACAATTGAACGTGCTCGCAGCCTTGCTGATGAAGTGTCGGCAGATGTTATCGCACTTGCACAGTTACCAGAACGTTTACATGAAGCCGATATAGTCATTAGTTCTACCGCCAGTACTTTACCTATTATTGGTAAAGGGGTGGTTGAGCAAGCGCTTAAGCAGCGCCGTCACAAGCCTATGCTATTTATAGATATTGCGGTTCCGCGCGACATAGAAAGCCAAGTAGGTGAGCTAGATGCTGCCTATTTATATTCCGTTGATGACTTACAAACCATTGTAAGCGAGAATATGGCAGCGCGTGAGCAAGCTGCACAGCAAGCGCAAATAATTATTACTGAACGCACCAAAGAATTTGCAATGTGGATGCGTTCACTCGATTCGGTAGATTTAATCCGCCATTATCGAAATGATGTACAAACAATTAAGTCAGAACTTGTAGAGCGTGCTGTTAGTCAGCTAAATACAGGTAAAGATGCAGAAAAAATTATATTAGAGCTCGCCAATAAATTAACCAATCGCTTAATGCACGCGCCTACCCGTGCAATACAAGACGCAGCGAAAAAAGGTGAAGTGGCGCAGCTAAACCAGTTGAAAAAAATGTTAGGTATTGATCAGGAATAACCGTTAAATGAAAGAGTCTGTTTATAATAAATTAGAAACCTTAGTAGAGCGTTACGAAGAAGTACAAGCGCTGCTAAGCGACCCGTCGGTCATTAGTGATCAAAATCGTTTTCGTGGGCTTTCAAAAGAATACTCTGAGCTTGAAGAGATTGTAAAAACGTTTTTAACTTACAAAGAAACGCAAGATGATTTAGCCAGTGCAGAAGAAATGCTTAAAGATTCTGACCCTGAAATGCGTGAAATGGCGCAAGAAGAATATAAAGAAGCTAAAGCACAAATTTTGGTAATTGAAGATCAAATTCAAGTATTAATGTTGCCAAAAGATCCGCGAGATAACAATAACGTGTTTGTTGAAGTACGCGCTGGAACAGGCGGTGATGAAGCGGCTATTTTTGCTGGCGACTTATTCCGTATGTACAGCCGCTATGCAGAAACTAAAAAATGGAAAGTAGAAGTTGTGAGCACCAATGAAGGTGAGCACGGTGGCTACAAAGAAGTTATTGCAAACATTAGTGGCGAAGGCGTTTACGGTCAATTAAAGTTTGAATCAGGTGTACACCGCGTACAACGTGTGCCAGAAACTGAGTCACAAGGGCGAGTGCATACCTCTGCATGTACTGTTGCGGTAATGGCGGAAGTACCAGAGGCCGAAGCGATACAAATTAATACCGCAGATTTAAAAGTTGATACATTTCGTGCATCAGGCGCAGGTGGTCAGCACGTTAATAAAACAGATTCTGCTATTCGACTTACACATATACCTACCGGTGTTGTTGTTGAGTGTCAGGATCAACGTTCACAGCATAAAAACCGTGCTAAAGCGATGTCAGTACTTGCAGCACGCTTGCAACAGGCTGAAGATGAAAAGCGCCATGCGGCAGAAGCATCTGAACGTCGTGACTTAGTAGGTAGTGGCGATCGTTCTGAACGTATCCGTACTTATAACTACCCACAAGGTCGTATTACCGATCACCGTATTAACTTAACACTTTATCGTTTGAATGAAGTGGTAGCGGGTGATTTAAGCTGCGTTATTGACCCATTAATGCAAGAACATCAAGCTGACTTATTAGCGGCTATGGGCGACGAGTAATCGTGAGCCAAACTCTTGAACAAGCTATTGCTGCAGGCGCTAATTTATTAGCAACTAGCAGCGAAAGTGCTAAATTAGACGCACAAGTTTTACTTCTACATATTCTTCAAAAACCTCACAGTTACCTTTTTACTTGGCCAGAGCATGCGCTTAATGCCGAACAACAACAGCAATTTAATACATTTTGCCAAAGACGTTTAAACGGTGAACCTGTTGCACATATTACGGGGCAACGTGAATTTTGGAGCTTATCGCTTGAAGTTAACGCAACAACTTTAATACCTCGACCAGATACTGAAACGTTAGTAGAACAAGCACTTGAAGTGGCTGTACCTGCTACAGCTAAAGTGCTTGATTTAGGCACGGGTACTGGTGCAATCGCACTGGCGCTTGGTAGTGAAATGCCTAATTGGCAAATTATTGCAGTAGATAGAGTAAGCGATGCAGTTGCACTGGCTACACGTAACCAGCAGCGATTGGCGATTAATAATGTACACGTTAAGCAAAGCAACTGGTTTAGCGAGTTACATGGTGAGAAATTCAACCTAATTGTCACTAACCCACCTTATATTGAAAGCAGTGATATACATTTAAATCAGGGCGATGTGCGCTTTGAGCCTTTGTCGGCATTAGTGGCTGATGATTGTGGAATGTCTGATATTAAACAAATAATTACACAATCACGTGACTATTTGTTATCTAGTGGCTATCTTTTAATAGAACACGGTTTTGAGCAAGGTGAAGCTGTTCGTCATTTTTTCAAAAAAATGGCATTTGTGAATATTAAAACAGTGAAAGACTTTGGTGATAATGACCGTGTAACGTTTGCACAGTGGCCCTAAAGAATAATAATTGCCTGCTAGTGCGTTAAATAATGCCATGAAGGAATTTCGACTATGATGGGTGATTTTTTATTTTCAGATGAGCCAGAAGAAGCAATCAATGAGATTGAACTCGGTACCTGGAAAGTATTAATCGTTGATGATGAACCTGAAGTTCATGCTGTTACAAAACTAGCGTTGAGTGATTTTGAGTTTCAAAATAAACGCTTAGAATTTATTAGTGCTTACTCAGGTGCTGAAGCAAAAGAGCTTGTGAAAGAGCATCCAGATGCAGCCATTGTACTACTTGATGTAGTAATGGAGACCGATGATGCCGGTTTGCAAGTTGCTAAGTTTATTCGTGAAGAAGCTAAAAATAATCATATTCGAATTATTTTAAGAACGGGTCAACCTGGTCAAGCACCTGAACGACAAGTAATTATTAATTATGATATTAACGATTACAAATCTAAAACAGAGCTAACGGCTCAAAAATTATTTACTGTTATTATGTCGAGCCTACGCTCGTATCGGGATATTATTTCGATTGAGCAGTCACGCGAGGGGCTTGAGAAAATAATTATAGCGTCCCGTGATATTTTTTCTGCGCATTCAATAGAACACTTTATTGAAGGCGTTATGCAGCAGTTAACTTCTTTACTCGGCATTGCTGATCAAGCTATGTATGCAACTACTTTAGTTGCGCAAAATCCTGAAGCACAAAATAATAAAAAATTAATTGTTTGCTCGGGTACGGGTGACTTTGAAAAAAGTGAAGGTAAAGAGCTCGATGAGGTATTACAAGCTGAACAGTTAAGTGCATGTCATCAGGCGCTTAATGAAAAAAGCATTATTTATAAAGATAACTACTTATTTGCGTATTGTAGCAGTGAGTACAATCATAATTCGATGCTATTTATATCAGGTATTCCAAAGGATTTAACGGATACTCAACGCCATTTAATTAAGATTTTTTCTCAAAATGTGCAACTTGCGTTTGAAAATGTACAACTTCAGTCTGAAATAGAAGCGACTCAGCAAGAGCTTGTTTACAGGTTAAGTGAAGCGGTAGAGCAACGCTCAACAGAAACGGGTAATCATGTTAAGCGTGTAGCACATATTTGTCATATATTGGCACAAGGGTATGGCTTATCTAAGCATGATGCTGATTTAGTAAGGTTGGCGTCGCCTCTTCATGATGTAGGCAAAGTGGGCATTCCTGATGCGGTATTAAATAAACCAGCAAAGTTAGACGCCCAAGAATGGGAAGTGATGAAAACCCATACTGATAAAGGCTATACTATTTTAAAAGACTCGCCGCATGAGATTGTTAGTGCAGGCGCAATTATTGCAAAAGAGCATCATGAAAAATGGGATGGCTCTGGTTACCCACAAGGTTTAAGCGGAAACGCAATTAATGTATTTGGTCGTATAGTTGCACTTGCTGATGTATACGATGCACTTCGCCATAAACGATGCTATAAAGAACCTTGGACACTGCAAAACGTAGTTGATGAAATTAACGCTCAAAAAGGCACACACTTTGAACCAAAATTGGTTGAAGTATTTAACGAGAAGCTTGATGAGTTAGAAGCGGTTCTTAACCGTTTTCCTGATTAAATTTTTATAAAACAGAAGTACAGGGGCATATGGATTATTTAGCAGTAAAGCATTCACACATGGCAATTGCGATGTTGAGTGTGATTTTATTTTATGTTCGCGCATTTTCGCGAATGGGCAGTGGTAAATTAGCAAAAAATAAAGCGGTAATGATTGGTAGTCATAGTATAGATACTTTGCTATTAGTGTCTGCACTTACGCTTATATTTATGGCTAAAATTAACCCGTTTGAACAATATTGGCTATTAGAAAAAATAGTTTTAGTGGTTATATATATTGGTATTGGGGCTAAAAGCGCCAGACAAACTAAAATGACGGCTAAAGTTGCTTACGTTTTAGTTAACACTGCTGTTATTTTAGCGATAGGTTATTTAGCGACGTCTAAATCAGCTTTTTTGCTTTAAGTAATACCTGACTATTTGAGCTTTATAGTTGTTTTATAAAGCTCAAATACGACTCCCTCTCAGAAAATATTCAAAAACATCTCTATATTGGTATATAGCTTTAAAGTTAGGTAAACTACGCCTTCGTTTTCTAAAATGTTGCAGTATTAATGACTACCCTCGGGTTTGACGAACACGATGAATCTTATCTTGATGATGCTTACGATGAATTTACACCTCCAGCGATTTACCGCTGTATTAAAGCAGAATCAAAATGGGACCCTCAGATAGATTTAACACCATGTTATGAAACTTTAACTGACTTTGAACAGCAAATTTCAGCGCTGTGTTTAAAAGTGAGTGATGAGCACGATCGCTTCGAAAAATTATTAGATATGTTTTACAGCGATTGGCTATTTAGTGCCTCAGGCTTAAAAGTGCCAGAATACAAATTAAATACATTAAGCTATACGCTTTCTATGCGTAGTGGCTCACCAACAACGCTTGCAATTATACTTTGTCACTTTTTACAACAAGCTAACTTTGATGCAAATCTTAGTCTTACGCTGGGTGATGTTGGTGTTCATGTGGCGATAAGTGATGAAGAGGGCTACATAATTGAGCCAAGCAGCGGGCAACAAAGCTGGTATATCATCCCTGAAAACGCAGATGAAGATGATGGGCAAGAACAAGAACCTTTAGAGTTAATTTTTGATGACGAAGTATATAAGCTATTTTTAGCTCAGCAAAAATGGTCTTTCATTAGCGAAAACAAATTTGGTCATGCTTTGACCTGTGTAGAGATGCTAATGGAGCTAATAGGCGACGACCCGTATGAGAGACGCGACAGAGGTTACTTATTAAATCAGCTCGGTTGCCCTAAAATGGCACGTGATGATTTACAGTTTTTTGTCGATGAGTGTCCGGACGATCCTGCAATAGAGATAATTCAACACCAAATAGAAGAACTAGAAGATAATAATAAAACGCACCATTAAGAATAGGAATAATTATGGTTGAAACTCAAAGCGCATTAATTACAAATGATGCCGTTGTGCTTGGTTTGCTTGCTATTATTTTGGGGTTTATTTTTAAAACCTCAAACAGTGAGCGTCCAGCTTTAAAACGATTTTATAAATACGTACCTGCTTTACTACTGTGTTACTTTTTACCTTCGTTATTAAATACCTTTGGTATTGTAGATGGTAATAAATCCAATGTTTATTATGTGGCTTCGCGCTACTTACTGCCTGCTTGTTTAATACTGCTTACCATTAGTATTGATTTAAAAGCTATTATTAACTTAGGCCCTAAAGCGCTCATTATGTTTTTAGTGGGTACATTGGGCATTGTTATTGGTGGGCCATTAGCTATTTTAGTCGTGAGTGCATTTGATCCAAGTATTGTTGGTGGTCATGGGCCCGATGCAGTATGGCGCGGTATGACAACCGTTGCGGGTAGCTGGATTGGTGGTGGTGCTAACCAAGCATCAATGAAAGAGATGTTTGAAGTTGGTGGTGATATATTTTCTGTGATGATTACAGTCGATGTAATAGTCGCGAATATTTGGATGGCTGTTTTATTGTTAATGGCAGCAAACCATAAAAAAATTGATGCTGCTACGGGGGCTGATACAAGCGCAATTGAAGACTTAAAAAAACGTGTTGAAGCCTATCACGCCGAACACGCACGTATTCCTACTCTTAACGATTACATGACGCTGCTTGCAATTGCATTTGGTATAACCGGTTTAGCGCATTTTTGTGCTGACTTTTTAGGTCCGTACTTTGGCACTACTTATGAATGGGCAAAAGAGTACAGCTTAAACAGTAAATTCTTTTGGCTAATTGTTATATCAACAACGATTGGCATAGGCTTATCGTTTACTAAAGTGAGACAAATAGAAGCGTTTGGCGCTTCAAAGGTAGCCTCTAGCTTTTTATATATTTTAGTCGCATCAATTGGTTTGCATATGAATGTAACCGCTATTTTTAATAACCCAGGGTTATTTTTAGTTGGTGCCATTTGGATGTTAGTGCATGCAAGCATAATGTTAGTAGTAGCTAAACTAATTAAAGCACCGTTATTTTATATGGCTGTGGGCTCGCAGGCGAATGTGGGCGGTGCAGCGTCTGCACCTGTTGTAGCATCAGCATTTCACCCTTCGCTTGCGCCTGTTGGTGTCCTGTTAGCTGTACTGGGCTATGGTGTGGGTACTTATATGGCTTATATTTGTGGATTAATGATGCAAGCAGTTGCACCGTAAGGAATTTAAATGAAAGACCAAATTATTAAAATTAATGAAATTGAACTAGCAAACAACAAACCGTTTGTATTGTTTGGTGGTATTAACGTATTAGAATCTCGCGATTTAGCTATGCGTGTTGCAGAGCATTACGTAGAAGTTACGACGAAACTCAATATTCCTTATGTATTTAAAGCGTCATTTGATAAGGCTAACCGTTCTTCAATCAATTCGTACCGTGGTCCTGGTATGGAAGAAGGTTTAAAAATATTTGAAGAGATTAAAAAGACCTTCAACATACCGCTTATTACCGATGTACACGAACCGCATCAAGCAGCACCTGTTGCTGAAGTTGTTGATGTAATTCAGTTACCAGCCTTTTTAGCACGTCAAACAGATTTAGTTGTGGCGATGGCTAAAACAGGTGCAATTATTAACGTGAAAAAACCACAGTTTTTAGCGCCACATGAAATGCGCCACATCATTACTAAATTTAATGAAGCGGGTAATAATAACATCGCACTTTGTGAGCGTGGTTCTAGCTTTGGTTACAACAACCTAGTGGTTGATATGCTGGGTATGGATGATATGAAAGCAATGGCGCCTGTTATTTTTGATGCAACACATGCGCTACAACGCCCTGGTGGACGAGCTGACTCTGCTGATGGTCGTCGTGCACAAGCTGCAGAGCTTGCACGCAGCGGTATGGCGCTAGGTATTGCAGGTTTATTTATTGAGGCGCATCCAAACCCTAACGAAGCTAAATGTGATGGCCCATGTGCGCTAGCGCTTAGTAAGTTAGAAGGGTACTTAACGCAAATGAAAGCGGTTGATGATTTAATTAAAAGCTTTGCCCCACTTGATACAAGTGCAAGCGATTTATAATTAAGCATGATGTTTATTAAAAAGCGACTCAGGTCGCTTTTTTTATGCCTTTAATATACACAAACTTATATGATGTATATAATCTCACGCATAAGAAAAACTAATTCTAAGCTTGGTTATTATGTCAAGACGGGTACCTCCATTAAACGCATTAAAAGCCTTTGAAGCGGCTGCGCGTCATTTAAGTTTTACTAAGGCTGCAGAAGAGCTCTATGTAACGCAGGCGGCAGTAAGTCATCAAATAAAAACACTTGAAGAGCATTTAGGTTTAAAGTTGTTTTTACGTAAAAACCGCTCATTATTATTAACTGAAGAAGGCCAAGGCTATTTTTTAGATATAAAAGAGATTTTTACTCAGCTTATTGATGCAACTGAAAAGCTATTAGCCCGTGGTGCTAAGGGCTCATTAACAGTTAGTCTAACACCAAGTTTTGCTATTCAGTGGTTAGTGCCTCGTTTGAGTTTGTTTAATGAGTTACACCCAGAGATAGACGTGCGAATAAAAGCACAAGATCAAGATGAAAACTCACTGACTGATGACGTAGATATTGCTATTTACTACGGAAGAGGTCATTGGAATGGCGTACAAGCGTACAAACTTCATACCGAGTATTTAGTACCACTTTGTAGTCCTATGTTATTAAGCGGATTAAAGCCGCTTGATCAACCTAGTGATTTAGCGCATCACACCTTATTGCATGACACCACACGTAAAAACTGGAAAACGTGGATGAAAACTGCAGGCGTGCGTAACATTCAGGTAAATCAAGGACCTATATTTAGTCACTCATCAATGGTGTTACAAGCTGCAGTACATGGGCAAGGTGTGGCAATTGGTAATAGTGTATTAGCTAAACCCGACATAGATGCAGGGCGTTTGGTTATTCCGTTTAATCACAGTCTAGAAAGTAAAAATGCATATTACTTAGTGCTTCGCGAATCGCAAACAGAGCTTGGTAAAATAGTTTCGTTTAAAGAGTGGATGCTGAGCTTAGTAGAGCATGAGCAAGAACATGAGTATTAATAATGATTGAATGGTTTAAAAGCACCGCACAACCTGCAATTGCACAGTTTATATTTGCGCATGGTGCAGGTGCCGGTAGCGATTCTGACTTTATGCAACATATGGCAAAATTAATAAGCGAGCAAGGTGTTGATGTTGGTTTATTTGATTTTGAATATATGCAAATTGCTAAACAAACTAATAAACGTAGGCCTCCTGAGCGAGCGCCAAAGCTACTTATTTATTATGAGCAAGTGCTTGGTCAGGCGCAGCCAGATTTACCGTTATTTATAGGCGGTAAATCGATGGGCGGACGCATGGCATCAATGCTTGCGTGCAGCACAGAGCAAAGACTTTCGGGTGTTATTGCATTTGGTTATCCATTTCATCCGCCGGGTAAGCCAGAAAAGTTACGCACCGATCATTTTGCTGATATTGTTTGCCCTTTTTTAGTATTACAGGGCGAGCGAGATACATTTGGTACACGTGAAGAACTGCTTACTATGGAAATGCCAAAACAGCCTTTACTCACATGGCTGACTGATGGCGATCATTCATTAAAACCACGTAAAAAAAGTGGCGTAACTGAACTGCAAAATAGAGAAACAGCAGCGTTAAGTGCCGTTGAATTTATTAAGCAACAAGTAGAGATGTGTTAAGACTCGATTAGGGGATTAGATGATTAAATTATTTTTAATGGCCGGCAGTATTTTTTGTATGCTCTCGGTTATGTTAGGTGCATTTGCTGCCCATGGTTTAAAAAGCCGTTTATCGGAGTATTCATTAGGGGTTTTTAAAACTGCTGCTGAGTATCAAATGGTGCATGGCCTTGCACTTATTGCGGTGGCTATTTTAATTAAATGGGGCATAAACCTGAGTTGGGCTGGTGGCTTTTTTATAACGGGCACACTACTTTTTAGTGGCAGTTTATATTTACTCGCTCTAACAGATATGAAGTGGCTAGGGCCGATAACACCGCTTGGTGGATTGTGCTTTATTATTGGTTGGATTGTTATTTTAGTGCAAGTCGCACGATTTAAGTTTTAAAGAGTTTAAGGGTTAATATGTCTAGTGTTGTGATTTATTGTCGTAGTGGTTTTGAAAGCGATGCCGCTGCTGAAATAACGTTTCATGCTGCAGAGCAGGGTTTTGCAGGGTATGTAAAAGCAAAGCCAAATACAGGTTATGTTGTTTACGAATGTTTTGAAGCGCATCACAGCGACGAAATAATCAAAAAAGTCGATTTTAAAAATATGGTGTTTGCACGCCAATGGTTTGCCGGTACATTACTTGAAAACATGCCAGTAGAGGACCGTGTAAGTGCAGTAGTTGAAGCTGCTAAAGATTTTACATTGTGCTCAGAGCTGCGCGTAGAAACGCCAGATACAAATGAAGGCAAAGAGCTTTTAACGTTCTGTAAAAAAATATCAACGCCGCTTAAAAAAGCCCTCGAAAAACAAAATACAGTACTGCGTGAGCCAAAAGCAAACCGCCCAGTAATGCATGTCATGTTTTTAACAAACAATACGGCTTATGTTGGTTACTCGTATAGCTTTAATAATTCTCCATTTTTCATGGGTATTTTACGCCTTCGTATGCCAAGCGATGCACCGAGTCGTTCAACGTTAAAACTCGACGAAGCGTTTAATGTATTTATTCCTGAGCAACAACGTGAATCACGCGTGGCAGCAGGTATGCGCAGTGTTGATTTAGGTGCATGCCCGGGTGGTTGGACTTATCAGCTTGTACGCCGAGGTATGTTTGTAAGTGCGATTGATAACGGCCCAATGAATGACGATTTAATGCAAACGGGTCAAGTTAAACATTTTAGAGCCGATGGTTTTAAATATCGCCCAGAAAAAAGAAATATTACTTGGTTAGTGTGCGATATGGTGGAAAAACCAACCAAAGTGACTACGCTAATGATTGACTGGGCAGTAAATGCATACGCAAAAGAGTTTATATTTAACTTAAAACTACCTATGAAAAAACGCTTTGATAGTGTTTATGAATGTCTTTCGATGATAAGAAAAGAGCTTGAGAAACATAGCATTAATTACGAGTTACAAGCTAAACATCTCTATCATGATCGTGAGGAAATAACCGTTCATTTAAACGTTACTAAGGTGCCACAAAATTTGTATAGTTAATATGTAGAGGCTAAAAGTGGTAAAAAACAATATTAATAAATGGCTAAGTTTACTTTTTTTATCACTTTTAATCACAGGTTGTGGCGGCGGCGGAGAAGGTAGTGATTCAACTACGCCCTCTGGTAACGCTGCGCCCAGTGTTACGCTCTCTGTTAGTAGTAACGTTATTGTCTCTAACCAATCGTTTACTATTACTGCGCTTGCAAGTGATAGTGACGGGCAAATAGCCAATTATCAATGGCAACAACTTAGTGGTCCTGAATTTACATTTATTGTTAATGGCAATACGCTTACAGCTACTGCACCGAGTGTAACCACTGACACGACCTTTAGTTTTTCAGTTACTGTTACTGATAATTCAGGTGCTACTGTACAACAAGTATTTTCAGGCACTATCACTTCTCAAAATAATGCACCTACAGTTAATATTACAGGCCCAAGTAGTGCACTTGCTAACACACAAGTAAGCTTAGTTGCTAACGCTCAAGATACAGATGGAACCATAAGCACTATTAGTTGGATTCAGTCTGCGGGAGATAATGTTGATTTTAGCCAATCAGATGGTGTACTTAGTTTTACTGCCCCCAATGTATCTGAAAATACAACGCTAGGCTTTAGCGTAACCGTAACTGACAATGCTGGTAAAAGCGCTCAAGCGAGTAAAACGGTTTTAATTAATCAAGTAAATAGCGCGCCAACAGTCATTGTTACAGGCCCAGAAAAAGCTGAAAAAGATGACAGTGTAACCCTAGTTGCAGATGCACAAGACAGCGATGGTAGTATTAATAGCATAACCTGGCAGCAAACAAGTGGCCCTGTAGTTGAACTTACCCAAACAGAAACAAGTATTAGCTTTAATGCGCCCACTGTTGCGCAAAATACCAATGTAACGTTTGTAGTAACTGTTACCGATGACGATAACGCTACAAATAACGCCCAGAAAATAGTTGTAATATTAGCCCCAAATAACCCACCGACTGCCGATGATGTAAATATAAATGTGCAATATAACCAAGCCACAGAATTTAGCTTAGTGGTTAGCGACGCGGATAACGATAGCGTACAGATTGACTTTGGTGATGATTTAAATGGTGCGCAAATCAGTGTTATTGACGCTCAAGCCTTACGTTTTAGTTACACACCTCCTGCAAACAGTATCACTCCACAAAGCTATACGTTAAAGGCGACTGATACAAAAGACACAACTGAATTTGTATTGAATGTTACCGTTGTTGATTCAACGCCCGCTACAATTAGTAATGTAACGCCCCAAAATAGTAATGAACCAGTATTTGTAGATAGCCCTGTTAGCATTACATTTTCAGATATTATGCTCGTGAGTACTTTAGCCGTTAACTCTAGCAGTGGTACTTGTACTGGAAGCGTACAAGTGTCAGCAGATAATTTTACTACTTGCTTGGCCTTAACTATTGAAAGTTTGTCGGGTACTACCAGCGACACAAGTACTTATTTTCATACTGTAAATTTAAGCGCAAGCTTTGATGAAGACACTCAATATATTGTTCGTGTTACAGCTGATTTAGCTAATTTTGATAGCACAACTATTTTGGCGCAAACTGCCACCTCGTTTACAACTTCTAGCCAAGATATAAAAATAACAGAGCTTTCATCTGTGCAATTTAGTAATGACTTACCTTGGATTGAACTTTATAACGGCACCGGTGCGACAGTAAATTTACAAGACTACTCTCTTAAAGCTCGCAGTATTAATATGTCTGATAGTACGTTGAGTGATGAGCAAGTATTTACGCTGCCTAATAAAGAGCTTTTAAATGGCGCCTATATTATTTTACAAAGCCGCTTTGGCGATGACTTTTTAGCAAGTGCGTCATTAAATAACACTAAGCTTGTGCTTGTTGGTAGCGCGAATGATCAAATTAGGCCTTATTGGTACATAAATGGTTTTGCAGAATTACTTAATAGTGCGGGTACACAAACTATCGACTTTGTTAAGTTTGGAAATTCAACCCAAGAGCCTGTAACAGCCTCGCAGTGGCAAGGCGAAAATGCTGCACAAATACCGCCAGAGCAGGGCGCCAGCTTAAAGCGTACGCTCGGCGCAACCGATACTAACCAAAATACAGACTGGAACTACTCAGTATTCAATACTCCGGCAGGGCCTAATGATATAACTTGCTCAATAGATGATGATGAAGACGGTATTCCAGATTGCGCAGAGGTAGAGGGGGCAACATTTGGTGGGCTGCCTTTATATGAATGGGGAGCGCGTACTTCACAAAAAGATATATTTATTGAAATAGATTATATGGATAGTAGTGATGTTGGAATAACGCCTCATCGAACTGCACTTGAAAAAATTGTTAGTGTATTTGCAAGTAAAGGCTATACCGTTCATTTTGATGTAGGTGACTTATTTGATCAAAATAGCGATATTGCGCCGCAAAACTTTGATTTAGGTGGCGGAAATGTTGTCCCTTTTAATAGTTATACTCCGTTTGAGTACGATTTAAGTAGCCCTAATTTGTTTGCTTATAAAATGGAATATACCGATATAACCCGCAGACCCATCTTTCATTACTTATTAATGGCAAGTAGTGGAAATGAAGATGGCAGTATTAGTGGGTCGGGTATTGCTGAGATCAGCGGTAATGATTTAATGGTAACTATGGGCGGCTGGGGCTTAACGCTCGATACGCAAATAGCAACCAATGTAACTTATAATTATCAAGCATCAACTATCTTTCATGAGCTAGGCCATAACTTAGGCTTATACCATGGTGGCGATGAAGAGGTTAACTTTAAGCCTAATCATTTAAGCTCTATGAATTATTTATATCAATTAGCGGGTTTATCAACAATAGGTAATAACGAAGGCGATCGTTATTATGAGCGTTTTTATCCCGGCAATGCTAGCTGCGATATTACACCAAATACTAATAGTCATTTAGGCTCTACAGATGATTTTATTATTGATTATTCAAGTGGTAGTTCAGCAGATTTAAATGAGAGCACAATACTTGAAGCACAGGGGCTAAATCGAAATGGCTCACTACCTGTTGATTTTAACTGTAATGCAATTAACACCGAAAGCTTAACCAGCTTTGATACTAACCAAGATAATACAATATCAATACTTAGTGATGTAAATGAGTGGAGCATGCTTAATTTGCAGTTTTATATGCAAAGTGCAGGTAATCGATTTGGCGTGCCAAATACTAATAATAGTAAGGTGTATAATTTACAAAGCTCACCTACTAATATTGAAACGCTGCCCAGTTATATAAAAGAAGCGCAGCCAAGTAGTGCAATTATTGCTGAGTTAAAAGCAATTAAAGAGCAATAGTATGAAACTAGGGTTAAGTATTAAGTTTATTGTTTGTAGTAGTTTTTTAAGCTTACTAATAGCGTGTAGCGATACTAACAATGCACGTGAATGGTTACTAAAAAATGACAATTTATATTACAAAAATATAGCTATTGACTGGCGAGTTGAATCAGTAAAGGGCTGTAAGACATGCGTTATAGACCAAGATGTTGTTTATCAGCCTGAAGGCATTAGTAGTTATAATACGTTAATGCAGAGTCAAAATTGGGTGGCGGTACATGAGTTAAGTAAAATCAATGTTATCCGTTTAAAGATGCCAGACCAAACACCTTACTTATTCGTAGAGCGTATAAAAGGGCGAACACTAAAGCTGTTTGATCAGCAGCAAAACTACAGTATAAAAATTGGTGAAGTTACAGCCGTTAATTTTAACAATCAGCGCTTTAGTATTTTGATTAAAAAATTTGAAGAAGTAGATAAACAAAGTGTCGCATTACCAAGGCGTGCATCGCTTGAGTTTATTGCTTTAAAAATAGATTAAAAAAGCACCTTAGGTGCTTTTTTATCTCGGGTGCCGTGACCTTTGAATATTGAAAAATCAGCAACCTCTTAATTAACTACGGTATTTTGGTCGATAATTATCGACCCACAAACGTGTTGCACCACATACAGCTACAGGCATAACTATTAAGTTTACAAAGGGTATAGCCGTTAATAACATAACAGCAAAACCAAACCCGTATGATAAACCTTGCTTAGATTTTAAATCGTCTTTCATCTGCTTAAAGCCAATTTTATGGTTATCAAACGCATAGTCTTCATACTGCACCGCGTACATCCAACAGGTAAACAAAACCCATAGTATTTGGCCAATGACAGGTAAAACCCAAAGTAGTATGAAAAAACCAATAGCGCGAGGAAGGTAATAGCACAACTTCGTCCACTCACGGGCAAGCATTCTAGGTACATCTTTAACTAATTCGGAAAAACCATCATCGTTAATTTTTTGACCCGTTAAATAAAGCTCAACTTTTTCGCTTAATAAAGCATTGAATGGGGCTGCAATAAAATTAGTGATTATAGTAAATAGCATACTGTAGCTAAATAATACGACTAATACAGCAATTGGCCACATTAGCCATTCAAGCCAGCTTAACCATTCTGGTAGCATGTTACTGATGTAGCTAAAGCTATCACTTAGCCATCCAAATAAGAAAAACAACGAACTACCAAATAGCAGAACATTAATTAAAAGCGGTATAAGTACAAAGCGCTTTAACCCTTTTTGGCTAATTAATTTAAATCCCGAAAAAAAATATTCCATACCTTGTGTGATCTGCACTGTAACCTCAAAAAATATTTACCATTAGTTATAGTATAAATAGCTTAATAATTTTAAACAGTATTTTTAGGTAACAAAGTGTTTAAGTTAAATAATAACAACGGCCAGTTTACTATTTTCTCCTCCCAGCTTAATAAGCGACAATTAGTTTTCAAGCTGTATATATTGGCACTATAGCGTAACTAAGCGCTAACTTAGCTTGATTTTTTGGCAGTGCAAAGCGTACTATAGCTGATCTAGCCACTCTAGGCTTAGGCATCGTTTTGATGCATTGTGGAGAAATTAGTAAAGTTGCCGCGTCAGTGCGTTGCAAAAATAAAGGGTATAAATAGTGATGTACAAAAATCAGGAAGTAATTTTACGATTGCGCGCTAATATTCCAGCGTTTGAATGCGTAAAAGGATGCCACGACTGCTGCGGGCCAGTAACAACGTCTTCAGAGGAAATGTCGCACTTACCGGTAAAAACAGATGCGGAGCATGAAGCGGCGTTAAACGAGTTCAATTGTGTGCATCTTGGCCCCAATGGCTGCACTGTATATGACGAGCGCCCATTAATTTGTCGCTTATTTGGTACTACGCCAAGAATGCCTTGCCCTAATGATCGTCGACCAGATGAGCCTGTTGACCCTAAAATTGAGCGCGAAGTACATCACTTTATAGCAAACACGCGTCAAGTATTAGTATAAGTATTGGTATTTATTAAAGTAATTAAGCGCTTATTCAGCGCTTTTTTTATGTGTGTTATACGCGTTGCTAATAATTTAAAAACTATCAATAAATTTACCCAAAATATTATCTTAGTTATTTTTACAAAAATACTATCAATACATATTAAATATATTGCGAGATTAATTATGTATCTTGTTCTATCGCTGTACTTTCCATCTCTTTATTTATATTGCTATTTCTGTTTTCCTAACCCCTTCAAAATTGTTGTTTTATATTTGTTTGTTATTAAAAATAGCTGTAAGCAAGGCTTTACTATTGTGTAAATTCACTATTAATAATTAGAGTACCGTTGGATTAGGTGGCTGAAAAGGGTAAAATATTTACAAGTTGGCAGTTAAGATATTTGTTATGGCATTTTCTAAACTCGGAATAAAGTAAGATCGAAAGATAATTTAACCTTTTGATTCGCGTCGCTTCATTTCGTATTTAGGGTGGGTGTTGTGGTATGTCGCTATGTCGGTAACTAAAAATCCATCAAGAGACGATAAATGAGCACTACTGGAGTAACAAAACAACATGAGGATGAGCATTCATCTACAATAAAGTATTTGGCAGGGGTAGATATACCGGTATTTTTAATCAGTGGTGGCATTCTTGTGCTATTTGCTGTGCTAGCACTTTATGATATTGATTTGATGTCGAGTTGGATCAATACCGCCTTTGCTTTTTCTACTAAGACGTTTGGTGCCTTTTGGCAAATATTATTGCTTTCGACCTTTATAATTGGGTTGTTTTTAGCCTTTGGACGTACCGGAAAAGTGGTATTAGGTGGTTTAAAAAAGCCAGAGATTAACACCTTTAAGTGGATCAGCATTATTATGTGTACACTCCTTGCTGGTGGTGGGGTGTTTTGGGCTGCTGCTGAGCCCATGGCGCATTTTATTTCGCCGCCGCCAATTTTTGGTGGTGAGTCAGGGATTAAAGAGGCTGCATTTAATGCTTTAGCGCAAAGCTTTATGCATTGGGGGTTTTTAGCCTGGGCTATTTTAGGCAGCCTTACAGGCATAGTTTATATGCATTTACATTATGAAAAAGGTTTACCGCTTAAGCCACGTACTTTGTTGTATCCGGTATTTGGTGAGCGCGTAATGAAAGGCGCATTTGGTGCTATTGTCGATTCGTGTTGTGTTATAGCTGTAGTAGCAGGCACGGTAGGCCCTATTGGTTTTTTAGGGTTGCAAGTAAGTTTTGGTTTAGAAAAGCTATTTGGTATTCCAGATACTTACACCACTCAAGTGGCTATTTTATTTGGTTTAATTGCAATTTATACTCTATCTGCTGTAAGTGGCGTCACTAAAGGAATTCAATTACTCAGTCGCTTTAATGTAATTTTAGCCGTAGCGTTAATGCTGTTTATTTTGCTGATGGGGCCTACAGCTTTTATTTTTGATAGCTATATTCATTCGTTTGGGCTTTATATTAATAACTTTATTCCTATGGCCACGTTTCGTGCCGATACCGCCTGGTTAGACTGGTGGACGGTATTCTTTTGGGGCTGGTTTCTAGGTTATGGACCTTTAATGGCTATGTTTGTTGCACGAATTTCACGCGGCCGTACTATTCGTGAAATGATCACGCTTATCTCAATAATTGCTCCTGTTATTACTTGTTTTTGGTTTACGATAGTGGGTGGTTCAGGTATATTTTTTGAGTTAGCAAACCCGGGTGTTATTTCAGAACCCTTTGCGGGCTTAAATTTACCCGCTGCACTGTTGGCCATTACTGAGCAGCTGCCTATGGGCTTTGTTATATCGGTGTTGTTTTTAATTTTAACCACAATATTTGTAGCAACCACGGGTGACTCCATGACCTACTCTGTATCTATGGTAATGACGGGTAACGATCATCCGCAAACACCCGTTAGAGTGTTTTGGGGCATTATGATGGGGGTCATGGCAGCAATATTAATTTCGATAGGTTCAGGTGGTATTTCTGCACTGCAGTCGTTTATTGTAGTAACCGCAGTACCTGTATCATTTGTGTTGTTACCATCACTTTGGACTGCCCCACAAATTGCGAAAAAAATGGCTACTGAGCAAGGTTTATAAGCAATAGGTATTAAAGCTAAATAAAGGATTGATTGCCCAACGTGAGGTAATCAATCTTATTTATAGGTTAGCGCCCCCTGCATCGAGTCTAGAGTGGTCGGGGTTTTCTACCAAGACCCCCACACCGAGATAATTTATTTTTAGCCAAATATCTTCGTCAATTCCGATCTCATGATTAACTGAGTGATTTTTGTTTTTTTCAATTTTTTCAGCGCTAATCATATAACTGTTATCACTTTGAAGTGAGGTAGTTATACCAACCTGCATAAATATTTGATCAATTTAACGAATTAAATTGCACTATAACGTTGTTAAAAATTTTTTATTTAGAATAACTAGATACAAAAATTTTTGCCTAGTTCTAACGTAATTTTCTTAACGTTAAATAGACGCCGTATATAAGCAGATTGGTATTAAATCGACCCTTGAACAACAAATAATGGTTAACGCTTGCTTGTCATCAGTGGTTATTAAGTTGGTTACACCGCTGCTATAGCTAGGGTAACGTCTACCTAAAACGCCCGCATAAAGTAATGCTAATACGACTAATCTGTATGTTCTTTTTATTATTTAGTGCATTTAATAGCGATAAGCCTAGTCCTAGAAGCAAAATAGGGGCGGGTATAAAAGCAGGATCAATCAATACTAAAATTGGTGTAGCAATAACCCCGAAGCCAAAACCAAGTAAACTTTGCAGTGCAGCAGCACCAGCAATAAGGGTTAAAGCAAGGATTAAAATTAAAGGCTCGGTGAGCATAATCACATAGCAAAGAGGCATAACGATTAAGTTTATAAATGGTATAGCGGTTAATAACATAACAGCAAAACCAAATCCGTACGATAAACCTTACTTAGCTTTTAAATCGTCTTTCATCTGCTTAAAGTCAATTTTGTGGTTATCAAATGCATAGTCTTTGTATTGCACCGCACGCATCCAACACGTAAATAAACCCCATAATACTTGGCCAATGACCGGCAAAACCCAAAGTAATATAAAAAAGCCAATAGTGCATAGAGGGGAGTAGCACAGCTTTGTTCACTCACGGGCAAGCATTCCAGGTACATCTTTAACTAATTCAGAAAAGCCGTCATCGCTAATTTTTTGGCCCGTTAAATAAAGCATTGAATGGGGCTGCAATAAAATTAGTGATTATAGTAAATAGCATGCTGTAGCCAAATAATACGACCAAACTGCGATTGGCCACATTAACCACTCAAACCAGCTTAATTACCCGGATAGTATATTATTTGTGTAGCTAAAACAGTCGCTTAACCAGTAAGATAAAAAACAACGAGCTACCAAATAGCAAAATATTAATTAAAAGCGGGGTAAGTACAAAACGCTTTAACCCTTTTTGGCTAATTAATTTAAATCCTGAAAAAAAATATTCCATACCTTGTGTGATCTGCACTGTAACCTCAAAAAATATTCACCATTAGTGACAGTATAAATAGCTGAGTAATTTTGAACAGTAACTTTAAGTAACAAAGTGTTAGCTTTAATGTTGCGGTTTTGGTTATATAGTAACTACAGGTGTTTAGTAATATGCAATTATGATTAATCAATGTAGACCCGGTTAGTTTTTTATTAATAAAAGAATGAACTTACTAATCATGACTATACTGAACTTTACTACGTAGAAAAAAAGCATCTGTTTGAGGCTTTTTGTTGTATCAATATGTATAAATAATGCGAGCAAGTGAAAATGGGTACGGATAGGTTAAAAAAGTTATTATCTCACCAGCAAGGCATTTTATCTAAAATTGCATTAGGGGTACCTTTAAATGAGGTGCTTACTGAAATTTGTTTATCAATAGAGCAGATTATTAATGATGAATCTGCTAGGTGTTCCATTTTATCAGTTAAAGGCGATCAGCTTTTTCATTGCGCAGCCCCTAATATTCACCCAGAGTACTGTAGTTTGCTTAATGGAGTTCACATAGGACCAAAAGTAGGTTCATGTGGTACTGCAGCATTTTCGAGATCGCGCACAATTGTAGAAAATATTGAAACCTCACCGCTTTGGGAGGACTTTAAAGATTTAGCGCTAAAGTTTGATCTTAAGTCATGTTGGTCAACACCTATTTTTTCAACTCAAGCTGATTTGTTAGGCACCTTTGCTATTTATCACAGCACCCCTAAAGCCCCATCAGAGCAAGATTTAGAACTAATAGATTTTTTTGTACACTTTTCAAGTATTGCTCTTGAGAAAAGTAACGAATTTGAGAAGGCAAAACAGCTTGTCTTTAATTTACAGCACA
Organism: Pseudoalteromonas sp. SWYJZ12; assembly: GCF_015864395.1. Lineage (NCBI taxonomy): Bacteria > Pseudomonadati > Pseudomonadota > Gammaproteobacteria > Alteromonadales > Pseudoalteromonadaceae > Pseudoalteromonas > Pseudoalteromonas sp. SWYJZ12. Next base: position 26,358 of record NZ_JADYXH010000010.1, on the reverse strand, counting down.
GTAATGAAAAATTTAAAGCCTTCACCAAAGTAATGCCTGATCTCATCCTCATTTTAAGTGAGGATGGCACATATACCGATGTTTATGGTACCTCTAATGAGTTACTGCTTGATTCGACCACGGATCTTATTGGCGAAAATGTTAAAGACCTACTTCCTCAAAAAGATGCGAAGATGATAATGGATGTCATCGAAACAACACTCTCGACTAACGAGATGCAAATATTTGAATATGAATTAAATGTTCCCAAAGGGGGCATAGTTTTTGAGGGACGAGCTGCCGCTCTAGATCATTACAATCCCAGTAGTCCTACAAAAAGACATGTAGTGTGGATGGCCAGAGATATTTCAATAAAGAAAAAGGCTGAGCAAGAAGTTCATAAGCTCGCCTTTTACGATCCATTAACTAATCTTCCAAATAGAAGGATGCTTAGCGACAAATTAAGCCGATGTGTAGAGAGTGTTAAGCGTAACAAAAATATAGGGGCATTATTATTTTTAGACCTAGATAACTTTAAGCGTATTAATGATTCACTTGGGCACAGTGCGGGTGATGAAGTACTTGTGGAATTATCAAAAAGGTTAAGCGCAATAATAAAAGGCTCAGATACACTGGCCAGAGCGGGTGGTGATGAATTTATTATTTTGCTTAAACACATAGGGCAAAATACAAAGCAGGCAATTCTAGAATGTAAAGCCGTTGCTAAAGAAATTCAAAGAGCTTTTCATGATAAGTTTGAAGTGGGCAACCTTGCATTTCAAGTAAGCTGTAGCATCGGTATTTGCCTAATTGATAGCGTAAACGCACAGGCTGATAATATATTAAAATTTGCAGATACTGCTATGTATTGTTCTAAAAATAAAGGGGGTAATAGCAGCAGCTTTTACGACCCAGCCTTGCAAACACTACTTGAAAAGCAAACAGAGCTAGAAACCGACATAGTGAGAGCAATTGCGTCTAATGAGTTTTGTGCTTACTTTCAGCCACAAGTTAATACGCAGGGTGATGTTGTTGGTGCTGAAGCACTTATTAGGTGGAACCATCCTCAAAGAGGGCTGATAACAGCAAACGAATTCATACCTATTGCAGAGCAATACGGACTTATTCAAAAACTACAAAATATTGTTTTGCATGATATATGTATTTTAATTAACGAGCTTAAAGCAAGCGCTATCATTGACGACTCGTTTAGTGTTTCAATTAATATTAGTCAAAGTCAGTTCAATTCATCAAATTTAAAAGGTGAGCTGTTCAACACTATCAATGAATTTGATATTCGAGCATCACAAATTAAGTTAGAAATAACCGAGTCAATGCTCTCTAGTGATATAGATTATACAATTAGGCAAATGAAAGAGCTCATTGCGGCTGGCTTTTTATTTTCGATTGACGATTTTGGAACTGGATACTCTTGCTTAGCTTACTTAAGTGCGTTTCCTGTTAAAGAATTAAAAATAGATAAAAGCTTTATTGATAAAATTTTAGATAATGAGATTGGTTTTAATATCGCGCAAACAATTATCAGTTTAGGAAAAAGCTTAAGCTTAGTGGTTGTTGCAGAAGGCGTAGAAACAACAGAGCAGTATGACTTACTTAAAAAAATGAATATTGACACTATGCAAGGCTACTTAGTTGCAAAGCCGATGGATAAAGAACGTTATTTAAAATGGCATAGTGCTAATAGCAATCCGCAATAATACTTAATCAATTAGAGGGATTAAATCTGGTGGTAACTGTGTTAAAAAATTCTGCCTTGTTATCGACACGATTTTCTTATCTCAAAATAGATCATTTAATTGAGCAAATTGGTACGAAATGCTCTTAGAGCTTAATTACCTAAAGGCCAATATTTACTAATTGGTAATAACCTAACAAAAACTCCCCATATGCAAAGTCATTTTACTTTTTCTAGCTGCTAAAATTCCCCAAACTATATGCTAAATAAGGACTAAAGATTTTTTGGTTAAACAATGCTAAGCTATGCCCGCTTGAATATATTATTTAAAGCTTAATAAACTTATAACAATGAATGGAAGCTTTATGCAGTTAGTCGATTTGAACCCTAATGATCCCGATGTAGTAAATGTATTTGACGATATAGACCGACTTATAAATTCTTTATACCCTGTTGCTACAGCGCAGTCTCTGGAGTTAAACGAATTAACCTTACCTAATGTGTATGCTATTGGTTTAAAAACTGATGAAGGTATTATTGCCTGTGGTGCGATTGTAGAGAAATTTGATACTCAGCCTTATGGCGAAATAAGACGTTTATATGTAAAACCAAGTCATCGTGGTAAAGGGCTATCAAGACGCATTATGCAGATTTTATTACATCAAGCTGGCGAAAAGCAAATCCCGTTAATACGTTTAGAAACAGGTCCAAAACAAATAAAATCAATCAATTTATATGAAAATTTAGGCTTTAAACGCTGTAGCAGTTTTGGCTCATATGTAGATAATCCACAAAGTGTATTTATGGAGTTAGGGCTTAGCCAATAAGCTTATTAACGCTACGACATGTTAAAGCTTAATATGTCGTAAATATCTGGCCTCATTATTACCTTGTAATAAAAGTCATACTCAAACTATTAACTATAAAAGCAGCTTTTATAGTGATGAAAAAAATACTTCACTGTTTTTAACACCTGTCTTCGTATAAAATCTGCCTCGATAATTAGTGACTAACTTACAAAGCGAGAATTTTTATCTTTTCTAAAAGTAGCAATAAACAAATGAGCGAAATAACAGTAGTAACCCACAATGGTAATTTTCATGCAGATGACGTTTTTAGTATTGCGGTACTTAAACATGTTTTGCCAACGTTTAAACTGGTACGTACTCGCGATAAAGCGCTTATAGAAAGTGCCGACTTTGTAATTGATGTAGGTGGCGAATACGATCCTGAAACTAATCGCTTTGATCATCACCAACGCGGTGGTGCAGGCGAGCGAGAAAATGGCATTCCTTTTTCATCATTTGGTTTAGTGTGGAAAAAATACGGCTTAGCGTTGTGTGATGATAACCAAGCCGTGGCTGATAGAGTGGATTCAGGCTTAGTTTCAACCATTGATGCCATTGATTGTGGTCATGTTGAAGGTGTATCAAAGGGAATAAGCTTGAGCCAAACAATCTCAATGTTTAACCCTACGTGGGAAGAAGAGAGTAACTTTGATACCTGTTTTGATGAAGCTGTTGAATTTGCAGCTCGCATGCTCATTCGTTTTATCGCCTCAGCTCACGGTAGTGTAAATGCAAAAGCGATCGTTGCTAAAGCAATTGAAAATGCAGAAGATGCCAGAGTTATAGTGCTTGAAAAATACACACCGTGGAAAAAAACAGTGCATATTTTATCAAGCGATGCGCTATACATGGTTTACCCATCGCATTCTGGGCAATGGATATTACAAACAGTACCCGTTGAGCCTGGCTCGTTTGAAGATAGAAAACCGCTTCCTAAAGCATGGTCAGGTTTATCTGATCAAGCGTTTGTAGATGAAACCGGTATTGACGACGCTGTGTTCTGTCACAATGGCTTATTTATAGCGGGCACTAAGTCGTTTGAAAGCACAATGAAGCTTGCCACTATGGCGCTTAGCGAATAACAACGCAGATTCATAACAAATACTAAGCATAACAATTTATATAGATTGTTATGCTTGTTATCTTAGCGTGGAGCATTATGTTTGAACTAAAAACAATCGCACTTTTTACTATTACAGCCTTAGCAGAAATAGTGGGTTGTTATTTGCCTTACCTTTGGCTTAAGCAAGATAAAAGTATTTTACTTTTAATTCCAGCGGCTTTAAGTTTGGCACTATTTGCATGGTTGCTATCTTTACATCCTACTGCAGCAGGGCGCGTGTATGCAGCTTATGGCGGCGTATATATTTGTGTTGCGCTATTATGGTTATGGGTTGTTGATGGCGTAAAGCTTACTATGTGGGATATTATTGGTGGTTTAGTTGCACTGCTAGGTATGGCTATAATTATGTTCGCACCAAAAAGTGCATAGCTGGCTCATACTCAATAAATAAAAAGCGCCTATTTATAGGGGGAAACACATATAGGCCCTGCCTTGGCTAAAAACCAAATGCACAGCTGCAATTTCTACCTCCAAAGATAAACACACCCTAGTGTTGTTTAAAGTCCTACCTCGATTATTTTCAAACTGCTAATAAAATATAACAACTTCAATACGACAGGTAGTACCTAACGCTACATATGCGCCAAGCAACTATTGAAGCTGGTGGATGTTATGCTGAGCGTTTTAGAAGTGCAAATTATATTTAATTTAAAAATACATGGGTATTACTTGGTCACAACACGTTGGCTAAACTGTAAGTAATTGAGGTGTTGAGAATGCCTTGCTCTAATCCATCAAAAGTAAATTCTATAAAAAAGTAACTCAAGATTAATTTTAGTGAATGAGCTAACTCATTTTTGCTAATAAAATTTATAATGAGTCATTTAAAAACAGCCATTTTTTACAGCTTTTCTTATCTTTAATAATCATCAAAGTCCTATTTTATATACGCTAGAGAGCAATACGTGATTGGTCGTTTTATCAACATTAAAAATCACTCGTTACGAGTAAAAATACTTGTTGGACTTGAATGTCTATTTTTCTTTTAATGCGCGGCACTAGCCGAGTCGGCATTAATTAAATAAAAGAGAAAGATAAATGAAAGAAACAACATCACTAGAACAAGCTCGTACGAGCTACAATGTTCGTCATTGGAGCCAAGGTTTTTTTGGTATTAATGATCAAGGTGATGTGTATGTTGCACCCAAGGCTCATGCACCAGAGCAAACCATTGCATTAACAGATATCGCAAAGCAACTACAAGATAAAGGTTTAAGCTTACCTGCTTTAGTTCGTTTCCCGCAAATTTTACACCATCGTGTACACAGCTTATGCGGCGCATTTAATACAGCGATTGAAAACTATGGTTACCCTAAAGGCTACTTATTAGTTTACCCAATAAAAGTAAACCAACAACGTGAAGTGGTTGAAGAAATAGTAGCAAGCCAAGCACAAGTAGAAAAAAAGCAACTTGGTTTAGAAGCAGGCAGCAAGCCTGAACTACTTACAGTACTAGCACTAGCTGAAAAAACCAGCGCCGTTATTGTATGTAATGGCTACAAAGATAAAGAATACGTACGTTTAGCACTTATTGGCGAAAAGCTAGGTCATAAAGTGTATATCGTACTTGAAAAGCTTTCTGAGCTAGACATGGTGCTTAGCCAAGCAAAAGAGCTTAACGTAAAACCACGCATTGGTATTCGTGTACGTTTAGCGTCGCAAGGTAAAGGTAAATGGCAAGCGAGTGGCGGCGAAAAATCAAAATTTGGTTTATCTGCATCACAAGTTTTACACGTAGCTAATCGTTTAAAAGACGCAAACCAGCTTGATTTACTTCAGCTAGTACATTTTCACTTAGGCTCACAAATGGCGAACATTCGTGACGTACGTTTAGGTGTAAGCGAAGCGGCGCGTTTTTACTGTGAGCTACGTAAATTAGGCGCAGAAATTGATTGCCTTGATGTAGGTGGCGGTTTGGCTGTTGATTACGATGGCACACGTAGCCAGTCGCATAACTCTATGAATTACAGCTTAGCTGAATATGCAAATAACATTGTGTACACCATTGGTGATACATGTAAGCAATATGAGCAACCAATGCCGACTATTATTTCTGAGTCGGGTCGTGCGCTTACAGCGCATCATGCTGTGCTTATTTCTAATGTTATTGGTACTGAAAGTTACACGCCAGAAGAGTTAGTAGCGCCAGCGGCAGATGCACCACTTTTATTAAAAAACATGTGGGCATCGTTTGTACAATTAACTGATTTAACGGATGACCGTGCATTAATTGAAATTTATCACGACAGCCAAGGTGATTTAGCTGAAGCGCATAACCAATTTGCACTCGGTTTATTAGACTTAGCGCAGCGTGCGTGGGCTGAACAAATTAATATTCGTATTTGTTATGAACTTAACAAGCACATGGATAACAAAAACCGTTTTCATCGTCCTATTATTGACGAGTTAAACGTACGTTTAGCCGATAAGTTTTTTGTAAACTTTTCGTTATTTCAATCGCTTCCAGATGCATGGGGCATTGATCAAGTGTTTCCGGTATTGCCATTAAGTGGCTTAACTGAAGCACCAAAAAAACGTGCTGTATTACTTGATATAACCTGTGATTCAGATGGCGCACTTGAGCATTACGTAGATGGACAAGGTATTGAAAGCACATTACCTGTACCAGAATTTAGTGCCGATAAACCTTATTTAATGGGCTTTTTCTTGGTGGGTGCTTATCAAGAAATTTTAGGTGACATGCATAACTTGTTTGGAGATACGCACAGCGCAATTGTTAATATGGATGAGCAAGGCGTTGCAAGTATTACCGAGATAAACCAAGGTGACACTGTTGCCGATATGATGCGTTATGTACATTTAGATGTTGAAAGTTTTCAGCAATCATACGAGCAGTTAGTAAGCACTAAAATTGAAAAACACGAACAGCAAAGCGTTTTAGACGAGTTGCAAAGCGGCCTTGATGGCTACACTTATTTAGAAGAGTTATAAGCAATGTCGACTTTGTTTGGTCACGCAGATCACTCATTGTACTCAAATGGGATGACGTTTTTACGTCGTCCTATGGTGCAAAATATTAATGCAATTGATGCAGACGTAGTCGTTTTAGGCTTACCGTTTGATTTAGCGACATCGGGTCGCCCTGGCGCGCGTTTAGGCCCTGATGCAATTCGTCGTGCATCGGTTCATTTAGCATGGGAAGACACTAAGTACCCGTGGACGTTCCCGTTGTTTGAGCGCTTAAAAGTGGCAGACGCAGGGGATTTTACTTACCCTGTTGGCGACCCTGAATATTTTACTGCGCAACTAGAAATGGCTGCTGAGCAAATACTTCGCCAAGGTAAAACGCTATTAGGTTTAGGGGGCGATCACTTTGTGACGCTTCCGCTATTACGCGCTCATGCAAAAATACATGGCAAAATGGCGTTAGTGCACTTTGATGCGCACACCGATACCTATAGCAATGGCTCGCGTTTTGATCACGGCACTATGTTTTATCATGCACCAATGGAAGGGCTGATTGATGTTGAGCACAGTATACAAATAGGTATTCGTACCGACTTTGATCAAAGTAAACATGAGTTTGCTGTGATTGATGCAATGCAAGCCAACGATTTACATGCAAATGATATTGCAGCGCAAATACTTGAACGAGTAGGTGACCTACCTGTTTACTTAACGTTTGATATTGATTGTTTAGACCCTGCGTTTGCGCCTGGTACAGGCACTCCTGTGTGCGGTGGTTTAACGTCAGATAAAGTACTTAAAGTACTGCGTGCGCTAAAAGGCATAAACATGGTAGGTATGGATGTGGTAGAAGTATCACCTTCGTACGACCAAAGTGAGCTTACCGCTATTGCCGCAGCAACCATTGCGAGCGAATTATTGCATTTGTGGACGCATAAAAATAAGTACTAATTATATAACTTAAGTACTACAAAAAAGGGTATGCGCTTGCATACCCTTTTTTTACTTAGAGGTATCGATTATTCAGCAGCTTAATTTCCTTTAACCAAATAACGCTTAGCCCAATAAGAGGCAGGTTAGTAGTAACAGGGTTAAATGCTTCAATAAGCAATTGTGGCTGCATTACAACTACAGCGAGTAGAAGGCCAATTAACGCTAAAATATTTAAAATTACTAAGTGTTTATTTTTATAAAACACAAATAAACACAATCCAAATATAATTTCGCCAACACCCGCCGAATGTGTAATTAAGTCAGACACTTCTGCTGAAAAACCAGCACTGCCAGTCATTAATTTTTCAAGTGGTGCAATATGATAAAGCTTTGGAAAAAAGCCATGATATATCCAACTTAAACTCACTATGTAGCGAGCAAGTTGAATATAACCGCGATTATTTCCTAGCATTGTCAATACGCTCTTGTGCACTTGGGTGGCTAGATAAGTACTCTAAAAAGTCATTTACTTTTTCGAGGTGCTCGTTTTCGCTGGTATGGCTTTCTTGTAGGGCTTCTATTGCATCAGCAAAGTCATTACTCGAATACCCAAGCGACTCTAATTGAATGAGTGCAAAGGTATCTGCCTCGCGTTCCATATCTCGTGAAAACCCTTGCTGAGCAAACGATGCACCCGTACCTAATGCAACCTCTGCAACCCCTTCTAAATCACCAAATACAACCGCTAGCACAATCGTACTTGCGGCAGATTGTGCTGTAATACGTACGCTATGTTGATGCACTACATGACCCATTTCGTGTAGTAATACCGCTTTTAGTGCATTGGGTTTATCGGCAAGTAAATTTGCTAAATCATCTGTGACCACGATACGGCCATGGGGTAGTGCAAACGCGTTAGCACCAAAGCTGTCTGATTTATAAAACGATAATCTATAAACCGATTGATCAAGCGATAACGCATTAAGCATATTTGTAAAATGTGCTTGTACTTTAGTTTGCTGCTCTGCGGGCAGCTCACTTGGGTCAAGCGCAATCTTTTTAATTAGTGTAAAGCTTTGCTCCCCCATTTGTTCCACAACATTACGTGGCAAGGTATCAACACTGTAAACAGCAATGGCCGGTACCGCTTTATAAAGTACTAACCACATAAAAAGCGGTGTAAATATGACTGCAGCTAAAATTGCCCATTTACTTTTTTCAAGGCGCTCCATTATGTGATGGTTATTTTCTTTAAATGGCCATCTGTAACTTACATCTTGAGGAATAAAACGACTGCCATCTTCAAAGTTTAGTTCGTCGGCAAGTCCTGCCATCCCCGAACTTAATTTTAGACTTGAGATTGCGTGGCGAGCTATAACGTGTTCATCGTTGATAACTTCAATGTGTGTGTCGCTAATAGTTGCAACACACACTTGATAGTTACTCGATGCGATGGGGAAAAAATGTCCCTTTACATGCATAGTGAGCTCTTAAGTTAGAGAAAGGTCAATATCAAATACGTTTGCAGCTTCTTCAGCAAATGATGATTGCTGCTCTTGCGCGGTATCGATTAGGCTTAATGCACCAGGATAAATAGTGACGTTAGTTACATCAGCGAGCATTTTTGATGTACGTACTTTTGTCCATGGGTATGCAAGCCCTAAAGAAAACACAATAGCCAACATATTAGTGAGTAGTAAAACAGCGAAAGGAATTGGTTTTAGCTCAGATTTAAATGTAGCAATGCCTTCAAAATGGCTGTTATCAAAAATGTGATTTCTAATAGCGGCGTGCCATACAGCAGAAACAATGGCAATCATTAGCACATAGGCAATCATCATAAAGATAGGAAGCATAACCATAGCTGCAGAGTTTTCTAAATTTTGTTGGTTTTCAATATCTACTAAGTTGAGGCCAAATAATCCTAAAATCCCCATAAATACCACCATGGTGATAGAGCTCACTACAAAGCAAATAAGCGCTGTTAGGTAATAGGTTTCGCCTTTTAGATTTACAGTAAGCGGTTTGTCGCCATAGCTAATATTACTATGTATATAGCTATCAATACGTTTTATAACGTAAGGCATTAATAAATAAAGCGTAAATATGCTTGCAATAGGTAATAGTATAAAGTTAACAAAGGCTTCGCCATAGCTGCCTTTAAAAGCAAAGCGAACATTACGATGGCGCGTCATACGCAAATTAAAACGTAAACCTTGGTTAATAATCCATGGCATTAAAAAGATAAAACCAAGAGCAATAAATAGGCCTAAAATAGGCATAAAGCTAATAGAGAATGTATAAATAAAAAATACAATAACCGCTAAAATCCGACCTTTTAAAATTTGTATTGGCGTTGCTAGGTAGTCAAAACTATGACCATCTATGCGGGTGTGGCCGTAAAAATAGCGATGCGTACGTACTTTAGCCCACGCTGAGTATATGCCAAGCGTAATAACGCTAAGTAATATATTTACAATCCAAATTCCAAAAAACTCACCGCCTTTACCACTAAACTGCACTTTTCCGCTAAAAATTGGTTCAGCAGGCTCATTTATTGGTGGGGTTGTTTCAGAGGGGGTAGGGTGTATTGATTCCATTAAAATTATATCCATGTTGTTTTTTTGTTAATTTACCCATTTTTAGTGCAAAATTCAATGTTTATAATTATCTCACCCTTCTGTAAACAGCTATAAATAGGCGTTTTAAGTATTGAGTTAAATACTCTAATACTTTTTTATAAATAAACCTCGCTGGTTTTATTTATTTGGCTGGTCACTGGGAACTTTAGCTTTTTAATATGCGATTTAGCTACTATACATAGTTAATGCTGCTTAAATGTAATGGCATTAATTATGTATTAAGCACACCTACGTACAATTAAGCTAATTGATTTATATGCCAAAATAATAGATTGTAAGAGTAGTGGGGATGTAAATTTATTTAGGTTTTACAGCTTTTATCACCGCTTTAAATAACATTAGGATATTTATTATGTTTCAAGCAGTCGTGTTAGGGGGATTAGAGTTTAGCCCGCTGATTGTTTACTTCCCAATTGCGTTTATTTTAACAGCGCTGACTCGTTTTGCTTTGCATCGACTAGATTGGCATGACCGTATTTGGAAAGTGGCTTGGTTTGAAGTGTCACTATTTGTTTGTTACTTGGCACTGGCCGTCTATTTACTAAGTGGAAGATAAATTGAATGATTAAATATCTGCGTATTACTTTTACTATCTTGGTTGTTATAGCTGCGGTTTTTGCTGGGCGTTGGGTATGGACTGACTACATGCATACTCCTTGGACGCGCGACGGTCGCATTCGAGCAGACATAGTTACAGTTGCTCCAGACGTGTCGGGTTGGGTGACAACTTTAAATATTAAAGATGGTCAAAACGTACAAAAAGGCGAAGTTCTTTTTAATGTTGATCAAAAGCGTTACCAAGCAGCGCTTGATAAAAGTAAAGCCAATACAGAAAATGCGCTATATACATGGGAACTTGCTAAACATAAATACGAAAGGCGTGTTGAGCTAAGTACCCAACAAGCAATAAGTGAAGAAACACTAGAATCAACACGTATCAATACTAAAATTGCTGAGGCAAATTATAACCTAGCTAAAACAGAGCAAACAATTGCGCAATTAAATGTTGATAGAACTAAAATTGTTGCGCCTGCATCGGGACAAATAATTAATCTGAATTTACGCCAAGGTAACTATGTAGCTCAAGGCACACCTGTGTTTGCTATCGTGCAGTCAGATTCATTTTACGTAACGGGTTACTTTGAAGAGAGTAAAATACCGCTTATTTATCCTGATCAAAAAGCTAAAATAGCGCTTCTAAGCGGTGGTAAGCAATTAACGGGGCATGTAGTGAGTGTAGGTAAAGCAATTGCAAATACGAATACACAAAGTAACGGGCAGCTTTTACCGCAAGTGCAACAAACATTTAATTGGGTACGTTTATCGCAACGTATTCCTGTTGATATTAAGTTAGATTCATTGCCCGAAGATACACAGTTAAGCGCAGGAATGACCGCCACAATACATCTCGCTACACGTTAAGGGGAATATAGTGGGCGTTGTATTACAAAATTTGTTTTTTCCTAAAAAACAGTCAATCATTTTTGCGATTAAGGGCGTTATAGCCATGGTAATGGCGCTTACTATCGCTATGTGGCTTAATCTTGAAAGACCTTATTGGGCGCTAGTCTCGGCTATATTTTTGCAATTACGCCCGCAAAGCGGATTGGTTATTGAAAAAGCAATTTGCCAAATAATAGGCACCATAGTGGGTGGTTTATTTGGCATATTGCTTTTAACTCAGTTAATTCTCTACCCTTATTTAGCGCTCGGTGCACTTGCATTATGGTTGGGAGTAAACTCTGCGTTATCGGCAATGGTACGCCAAGCAAACTTTGTTTATGCGTTTGCTATGGCAGGTGTAACAGCCGCTATTATTGTACTTTTAGTCATGGTTACTCCGGCAATGGTGAGCAGCCAAAGCATATTTGATATTGCACAAGCGCGCGTGAGTGAAATAGTAATAGGCTCAATATGTGCAGGCCTTGTGAGCCATTTGTTTTGGCCTGTAAAAGTTAAACACTTACTGCAAGTACAAGCGCGGTCGGTTATAAACCAAACGTTAGATTATTTAGTAACTGAGCTTGATTCTAAAGGCTCGCACGAAAATCGCCATCAGCAAATAGATGGCATTATGGCAACATTAGGATCAATAAACGAAGACTCCAGCGCAGTAAGGTACGAAGGGCCAAAAGGTCCAGGGCGCTCACGTGCTGCAAATCAATTGTCGCAAAAAGTACTTTCTTTACTGGCTTCAATTCAAATAATTGGTCGCCTGCAACGAAACCACTCAGACCTTATTACTCCCACATTAGACAAATTAATAAGTAAACTTAAACACGTATTCGCGCAAATTAAAGAATCTGACGATTTTGATTACTGCGCCGAACAAGTTAAAACACTGCGTAAAGAGCTAACCGACTATAGAGCAAATACGGTGTGTGATTCGCCATTTGAATCTCACATGCTCAATGTAAGCTTAGAAGTGGCAGCCGACTTAACAATTTTACTACGGGCATACAGAGCTTTAGAACAACGCGATAAAACATTATTAAATGCACCCAGTATGCTTACATATCGCGACCCATTAGCTGGCATTATTGTTGGATTTAGAACTGCTTTGGTGTTTTCTATCGGCGCATTTATTTGGATTAATACAGGTTCTTCAGCTGCATTATTAATTATGATTTTACCGGTCATATTTTCGATAATGCTGGCGCGAATACCCTTGGCTATTTTGCAGGTTGTAATTAAACGTTTATTGGCAGGTATAATTGTTGCTACTTTTGTAACTATTTTTTATGCGTTAAATTTACTGTCGCAAAGTGGGGGGCAATTAGAAATATTATTGCTTGTATTAGCTGGTCCGTACTTTTTGGGTTTGCTGTTACTCGCTGATCAACAAACGCTGCCATACGGCTTAGGGTTTTGTATTCCATTTACTATTTTGGTTAGACCCAGCACAGATATGAGCCTAGCGTTTTCAATTGATTATACACTTAGTTCTGCAATCGCTATTTTTGCTGGCGTGAGTATTTTATTTTGGATTTTTCAGTTATTTACAGGACCAAGTGTTCAGTTACTTGTTCATCGTGTTTTTAAGGCTACCTATAAAGATTTACTCGAAATAAATACCCATCAAACTCCGAGTATTTGGTACAACCGCCGCATGGCAGATAGGTTAATCCGTTTAACTAATTACGATCAGGGTTCACACTCACGCGCTATTACCGATATGGCTCTTACCGGTCTAAACTTAGGGCATGCTTCAGTGCGATTAAACTCAATTTGCGAAAACCTTGCTGGTGACACAAAGCTAAAATACTTAAATGAGTGGCAACGCACGTTGGCTGATGCATTTATGCTGGCTACCAAAGGTAAGTTTGATGAAAACTTTAAGCAAGCGTCTGATAATCTTTATAACGAATTAGCCGCATCTGTTGGTGATTCAAACCAATTAGAGGCAATAAAAGGGATGTTTATTCGCATTAATCTGACCTTTGAAAGAAGTGCGAGTAAGATAAATTAACCCTATTCGCTGCTTTTCGAGTTCAGATGTTATAACGAAATCTGTTATACTTAATGGACAATTTTATGGGGCTGTTATGATTTCAAAAAACCAACTCAAACTTATTCGCCAACTTGGCCAAAAAAAGTACCGAAAGCAATATAATCAATACCTTGTACAAGGTGAAAAAAACGTACTTGAGTTATTAAACAGCCCATTAAATGTGGTTAATATTTTTGCTACAAACGAATTTATAAATGCATACCAAAGTGAGTATCAGCACGCTAATTTTATTGAAGCGGATGAAGAGACCCTCACTAAAGCGAGTACACTAGTTAGCAATAATGCAGCCATTGCTATTGTTGATATGCCAAAGGCGGCTTTACCACAAGAAAATGGCTTAATACTCGCGCTTGATGGCGTATCAGACCCTGGTAATTTAGGCACTATAATTAGAGTAGCCGATTGGTACGGTATTAAACATATAGTAACTAGCACCGACAGCGCAGACGCTTACAACCCTAAAACAATTAGCGCCACAATGGGCTCATTTGTAAGGGTATCGGTAAGCCAAGTAGATTTACCTGATTACTTACAGTCTTTAAATTTACCTGTTTACGGTGCTTTTTTAGATGGACAAAGTGTACATAAAACCCAATTTACGGGCTCAGGCGTTTTACTAATGGGCAGTGAGTCGCATGGTATACGCGAGACATGTGCAAAGTTAGTGACCAATAAAATCACCATTCCCGCTTTTGGTGGAGCAGAGTCACTTAATGTTGCAATGGCGACCGGTATTATTTTAGATAACTTTAAACGACAAGCTTAATCTATTAGTAAATTATGGGTTAAATTGTTTATGACAAATAACAATAATAAATTGGTAATAACAATAAGATGCGCTTAAGCACTATTAAATTAGCGGGCTTTAAATCGTTTGTAGAGCCCACTAAAATTCCATTTCCTGATCAAATGACGTGTGTTGTAGGCCCTAATGGCTGTGGCAAATCTAACGTTATTGATGCAGTACGATGGGTGCTAGGTGAAAGCTCTGCTAAAAACCTGCGTGGCGATGCCATGACCGACGTTATTTTTAATGGCTCAACTAATCGTAAAGCCATATCACAAGCTTCTGTAGAGCTTGTTTTTGATAACGATAAAGGTAGTCCTTCTAATACATTTGCTGATCGAAACCAAATTGCAATTAAACGCTTAGTAACGCGCGACGGGCTATCGCTGTACTTTTTAAATGGCAGTAAATGCCGTAAGCGTGATATTACCGATATATTTTTAGGTACAGGTCTTGGTCCGCGTAGTTACGCGATTATTGAGCAAGGGATGATCTCGCGCTTAATAGAAAGTAAACCACAAGAATTACGTGTATTTTTAGAAGAAGCCGCTGGTGTTTCTAAATATAAAGAGCGCCGCCGCGAAACACAAACACGCATTAAAAGCACCCGCGAAAACCTTGAACGTTTGTTAGATGTGCGTAAAGAGCTGCAAAGCCAGTTAGATAAATTGGCTGTGCAGTCGCTTGATGCAAAAAAATACCGAGAGTTAAAAGCGCAAGAGCGAACGCTAAAAGGGCAAATTGCGGTTTTAAAATGGCAAAAGTTACATCAGCAGCAACTTGAAAAAAGTACTCTAATTAAAAAACTGAATGATCAAATTTCTTTTTTTAAAACCGCTAACTCAGGGCATGACGATGTACTTGCAAGCTTAGAAGGGCAAGTACAAGCTCAGCAAGATAAACTAAGCGATGCACAGCATCAGCAACATGTAATACACACCGAGCTTACCCGCGCTGAGCAACAGCAAATAAATGTAAAGCAACAAACTCAAACGCTTAAACAAAATTTAATTAAATTACAGCAACGCCAAACCCATAGCACTGAAGTTAAAACGCAGCAGCAAATTGTGTGCGAGCAACTAAATGAAGCCCTGCAAGAGGCAAGTGAAAACGCGTTAATGTGCGAAGAGCAAGTTAGGAAGTTAACGCATGAGCTTGAGGAATTATTAGCACTGAAGCAGCGCCACAATACACACTGGCAAACTTTGTGTGAGCAACAGCAACAACTTAATAATAGTGCGCAACTGCATAGCAGTCACATTAAACAAACTCAGCAGCAAATAAGCCACGTTAACGAGCAAATTGATCAGTTAAATGCGCAGCTTACTGACTTACAAAGTAGCGATGTAGAACAACAATTAACGCAGCAAACACAGCAAACACAAACATTAACCCAAGAACTTGCCGCTAAACAAACAGCGCACACGCAGTGCAGTGCTCAGCTTGAAGTGCAAAATGAGCGTGTTAATAACTCACAAAAGCAATATTCGACGCTTACTCAAACAATAAATGAGTTAAAAGCCAGTATAACGGGGCTTAAAAGTACATTAGGGCTTGATGAAGAAAGTGAAAGTACTAATGGTTTGTTTAATCAGCTAAGTGTTAAAGAAGGCTTTGAGCCCTTAATAGAGCAAGCACTTAAATCGCTAGAGCACTTAAATGTAAGTGAGCAGCAAGCTGATAATAGTGTGTGGCCAATTAG
The DNA here is from genome assembly GCF_015864395.1 of Pseudoalteromonas sp. SWYJZ12. Classification (NCBI taxonomy): domain Bacteria; kingdom Pseudomonadati; phylum Pseudomonadota; class Gammaproteobacteria; order Alteromonadales; family Pseudoalteromonadaceae; genus Pseudoalteromonas; species Pseudoalteromonas sp. SWYJZ12. The sequence goes on along the minus strand of NZ_JADYXH010000010.1, from coordinate 10,209 downwards.
TGGTAAGCACATTGCTGAAAATAGCTTAGCGGCATTCATAGCAAGTGGCGTGTACCCAGATCATTTAACGCGTATTGCTTATAGTGAGAGCGGTGATCTAACGCTCTTAAACGATGCCTATTATACAGCCGTTATGGATAAAAACGGCGCTTTATATGGTCGTAACTGGCATGTAAGTGCCGATCGAAATGCCGAAAACTCATTACTTTTAAAACATAAGCAATTGCAGGATAAAGCTCAGCAGTTAAGCAATGCCGAGGATGAGCTAAAACAAGTAACACACACTCGTGATGAACATACAGCTGATCAAATAAAGTTAATTAATGAGCAAAGCGAGCTAAAAGAAGCCATACATGAGCTTGCGCAAAATATAGCAGTAGCCGGTACACGCAGCGATATGCTCAAACAGCAAGTAGCGCACTTTAAGCTTCAACTAGAAAAGCTACAGCAACAAAAACAGCAATTAACCACTGCGCTTTTGCAATTAAATAACGTGCTTGATGAGCAAACAGAGCAATTGGAAGTGTTAAATGAGCAGCAACTTAACTTAGCGGATGAGGTAGACGCTGCAAATAGCCTGCGCTCACAAAGTGATAAAAGTTATAGCGAAGCATTAAGCATGCTTGAGCAATATAAAACGCAAGCGCATAAGGCAACGCTCTCAGAGCAAAAGGCACGCAGTGAATGGCAGTTAAGCCAAACCAAATTGAGCCATGCAGAGCAGGAGCATATTAGTGCATTTGAAGGTGCGCAAGAACTACTCAATGAAATAGAAGAGCTGCTTATACCAGAGCAAGAGCTTAGCGATAAAATAACGCAGTTTTTATCGCAGCATCAAAAAGGCGAGCAGGCACTGGTAGTGCTACAAAAAGAATTATCTCACGCTAAAGAAAGTTTAAACACCAAGCAAGCAAGTCTTAAAAACTCACAAGGTGAGCTGGTGGGCTTGCAAGAGCAGCATCAAAAGCTAACAATTGAAGAGCAAAGCTTACTAATAAAAGCGCAAGTTGCGCTCGAACCATTAGAAGAGCTAAAGCAAAGCTTAAAAGCAATACTTGATGAATTACCTGATTCATTGAATTTAAGTGCAGCGCAAAATCAGTTAACCGGGTTTACTAATCAGTTAGATAAATTAGGTGCAGTAAACTTAGCGGCAATAGAAGAGTTTGATTTAGCTAAAGCTCGTAGTGATTATCTTGATAGTCAATTAGATGATTTAACAAAAGCGTTAAGTACCCTTGAAGGTGCAATTCGTAAAATTGATAGTGAGACCAAAACACGCTTTAAAGCGACGTTCGATCAAGTTAACGAAGACTTTGCAGAGCTATTTCCTAAAGTTTTTGGTGGTGGTAGTGCGTATTTAGAATTAACCAGTGACGATTTACTCGAAAGTGGTGTTAGTATAATGGCACGACCACCGGGTAAGAAAAATTCAACAATTCATTTGTTAAGTGGTGGAGAAAAAGCGCTGACCGCATTATCATTAGTGTTTTCTATATTCAGGCTCAATCCAGCTCCTTTCTGTATGCTGGACGAAGTAGATGCACCATTAGATGATGCTAACGTTGTGCGTTTTTGCCGTTTGGTTGAAGAAATGTCACAATCAGTGCAGTTTATTTATATTAGTCATAATAAGATTGCGATGGAAATGGCTGGTAGATTAACAGGTGTTACTATGGCAGAACCTGGCGTATCGCGTATGGTTGCTGTAGATATAGAGCAAGCTGTGCAACTTGCACATGCATAAATTTTTATAACAAGTGTATTAGTTTTTAATTAATATACAGGTTTTAGGCATATCAAATAATAAAAGGTGAGGGGATGGCCGAACAATTAAGATGGGTTTTAATCATTATCAGTGTAGTTGTCATTGGTGGTTTATTAATACATGGATTGTGGTCTGTGAGAAAAAAAGACCGCCCAGAAGTATCTGATAACGAGCGGGTTGAGCCATTACAAGAAAGCGCATCAGCTTCATCTAAACCGTTTCGAGCTGAGGCTGAACCAAAAGAGCCAATGCAAGACGAACGTGATGAGCCACAGTTTGGCGAGCTTAACTTTGATGCAAATGAGCCGCAAATAGATACAAGCGTGCCAGAAGTGCCGATTGAAGATGACCTAGAAATAGTTGATGACCTAGAAGCAAAAGAGCAAAGCGCTGAAGAAGCACCTGCTCAAATGTCTGACTTTGTTATCGTACATATTCAAATGCCAGAAGAGCTTAGCATGCAGGGCAGTAAATTATTGCCAGCAGTTAACACTTTAGGTTTTAAATATTCTGAGGAAGGCTTTTTTAATCGCCATTTAGATCCGGCTGGTCAAGGCCCTGTTTTATTTAGATTAGTAAATATGTACAACCCAGGTACGTTTGATATTGATAATATGGAACAGTTTAGTACCGCAGGGGTAAGCTTATTTATGACGTTACCGTGCGACGGCGATGGTCTAGCTGCATTTAATATGTTGCACAGCGCAGCTAAAAAGTTAGCGGATGAATTTGGTGCGCAAATTTTAGATGCTGAGCGAAATGAAATGACAGTAGATCGCGTAAGACAATATGTTGAGCAGGTTCGTTCTTTTTCAGCGTAAATAACGCATACATTATATTTTTATAAGCCACTGGACGGTGAATCGTCAAAGTGGCTTTTTTTATGTTTATTGAGGTTTAAATGTCTAGCAGCATTAGTGAGCAAGTTAATCATCTTCGTACTACATTAGAGCAACACAACTATAATTATTATGTGCTCGACACCCCCAGTATTCCTGATTCTGAATACGATAGGTTATTACGCGAACTAAGCGCACTTGAAACCGAGCATCCTGAATTTTTAACCGCCGACTCACCTACACAAAAAGTAGGCGGTGCAGCACTTAGTAAATTTGAACAAGTAGCGCACCAAGTACCCATGCTCTCGCTTGATAACGCGTTTAGTGAAGAAGAATTCACTGCGTTTAATCGCCGCATAAAAGAGCGTTTAATGAGTACTGATGAGCTTACTTTTTGTTGTGAGCCAAAACTTGATGGTTTAGCTGTATCAATTATTTATCGCGATGGCGTGCTTGTACAAGCGGCTACTCGAGGTGATGGTTTTACCGGTGAAAACATTACTCAAAATGTTAAAACCATTCGTAATGTACCACTTAAGCTGCGTGGTGATTACCCAAAAGAGCTTGAAGTTCGCGGCGAAGTATTTATGGACAGCGCTGGCTTTGATAAATTGAATACTGAAGCGCAAAAACGCGGTGAAAAAGTATTTGTTAACCCGCGTAATGCAGCCGCGGGGAGTTTGCGTCAACTCGACTCTAAAATTACCGCTAAACGCCCACTCATGTTTTATGCGTACAGCACCGGGCTTGTTGCTGATGGCAGCATTCCTGAGGATCACTATCAGCAATTAGAAAAGCTGACTGATTGGGGGCTACCTTTGTGCCCAGAAACAAAATTAGTTGAAGGTCCAAAAGCCGCGCTCGAGTACTACAGCGATATTTTAACGCGCCGTGGTGAGCTTAAATATGAAATTGATGGCGTAGTAATAAAAATAAATAAAAAGACCTTACAAGAGCGTTTAGGCTTTGTGGCACGTGCTCCTCGTTGGGCTATTGCGTATAAGTTTCCGGCGCAAGAGGAAATAACCCAACTACTTGATGTTGATTTTCAAGTCGGTCGTACTGGCGCCATTACACCTGTTGCACGTTTGAAGCCTGTTTTTGTGGGTGGCGTTACCGTATCAAATGCAACGCTTCATAACAGTGATGAAGTTGCACGTTTAGGCGTAAAAGTAGGCGATACAGTTATTATTCGCCGTGCTGGAGACGTAATCCCACAAATAACTCAAGTTGTACTTGAACGCAGACCTGATGATGCCAGAGATATTGAATTCCCGACGACTTGCCCAATCTGTGATTCTCATGTTGAAAAGGTTGAAGGCGAAGCTGTAGCCCGTTGTACGGGTGGACTTGTATGTCCTGCACAGCGTAAGCAAGCTATTAAGCACTTTGCTTCGCGCAAAGCGCTGGATATAGATGGTCTTGGCGATAAGATTGTTGATCAGTTAGTCGATAGAGAACTTATAAAAACGCCTGCTGATTTGTTTATTTTAAAACAGGGGCATTTTGAGTCACTTGAACGTATGGGACCTAAGTCAGCTAAAAACTTAGTAACAGCACTTGAAGAGGCTAAAGGCACTACGCTTGCTAAGTTTTTATATTCATTAGGTATTCGAGAAGCCGGGGAGGCGACAGCACAAAATTTAGCTAATCACTTTCTAACCCTTGAAAATGTAATAAATGCCAGCATTGATAGTTTAACGCAAGTAAGTGATGTAGGCGAAATAGTCGCTGCTCATGTTCGTGGCTTTTTTGATGAAGAGCATAATTTAGCAGTTGTTAATGCGCTGATAGATCAAGGTGTAAACTGGCCAGCGTTGAGCGCACCTTCTGAGGAAGAACAGCCGCTCGCTGGGCTTACATATGTACTTACAGGTACGCTTAATACACTTAATCGCAATGATGCAAAAGCACGATTACAACAACTTGGTGCCAAGGTGTCTGGTAGCGTATCGGCTAAAACAGATGCGTTAGTGGCGGGTGAAAAAGCAGGTTCAAAACTAACAAAAGCACAAGACCTAGGCATAGACATACTAACTGAAGATGAATTAATTGAGTTGCTTATAAAGCATAACGGTTAGGAAAATGACAATGAGCCGATATGGGCCAGAATACTGGGATAAGTACGGAAGTTACCGTACGCCTATTGCATTTCATTTAAGTGTGCTTGTGCTATTACGCAGTTATTTTATTTGGGTTATTGCGGCTTTAAGCCGCAGGCCTGAACTAGATTTAATGTCGTTATTTTTTAAAAATAAAAATGATTTTTTTATCGCAATAACGATTGGAAGTATTGCAATAATACCGACTATTTTATTTTGTTTACGCAGACCACGAGATTCACACAGTGCAAGCAACAGGTTAGCAAGAATATGGCGACATATGCGCTGGCCTCTTATTTTATGTGCAGTTGTTGATTTAACATGGTTAAGTGTTCAAGCAGCGCATAGCCATTATCGATTTTCATCATTTTTAGCAGTACAAATGATGATTGTTTTATGGGTATTATGGTATTTGGTGAAAAGCCGCTATTTAACTGTTTTCTTTAATGATTGGCCTGAGCCGACAGAAAAGGCATCAGAAGAAAAAAAGCGACTTAAAAGGGATTAGTTGTGGACGCCGTAAATAAAAAAATAGCGATAGCTATATCGATAATAGGCTTTGTGCTTATTATTTTAATGATTAGCACTGAGCTTTTAGAGTTTATGTGGTTTAAAGCGTTATTTGGGTTATGGGTATTTGTTTTTTGCTCAAGCGTTTATAGGTTAACGCCTTTATTTAAATCAAGAAACAGGTTAGAGGATTTTATTCAGCGAGACGCCCAACACTTATTACTTTTTAGTTTGATGGGATTTTTTGATAAAAAGCACGGTCCAGATTGGTTAGTTATTGAGAGTATTGAACGTATAACGACAAAGGATGATGAGCTAATAATTTACATTAATAACGAGCGCCAAATGAGTGTTAGTTTACCTGTAAAAAAAGCAGAGCTAGATAGTTTTATTAAACGAATACTTACCGACTCAGAAAAACAAAATATTACCTTTAGCTAAGAAAATTACCTTTAAGATTGAACGAGTTTTAGTCTTAAACGGTCAACACTCCTTAGCTGATCTTTAGTGTATTAAATAACGTAATAATTAGCCGTACTTTTTATGACTTTATAAAGTATAGCTAATCAACTATTCAATGAGGCTATTATGTTGAAGTGGAATGATGTTATTAACTTTGCCACCAATGGCAACCCTACCCCAAGTGAAAAAGTAGTCAAAACTGACGAGCAGTGGCGGATGCAACTATCAGAAGATGAATATTACGTAACACGTAAAAAGGGAACAGAGCGCCCAGGTAGCTCGGGTAGTTGTACATTACTCGAACCTGGCAAGTATGTGTGTATTTGCTGTGATAATCTATTGTTTGATGCTGATGAGAAGTTTGATAGTGGTACTGGTTGGCCGTCATTTACGCAACCTGCGACAATTGAAGCGATTGGCTATGTAAGCGATACAAGTCATGGTATGGAGCGCATAGAGGTGGTTTGTAACGTGTGCGATTCGCACTTAGGCCATATTTTTCCAGATGGTCCATTACCAACGGGTTTACGTTATTGCGTTAATGCCGCATCAATGAAAAAGCTCTAATATTTTATTTACTAGCGCTTTGAATATCTAAATTCATTTCTTTTGCTATGTGCAAAATCTTATCTAAACGCTGCGTCTGATCTGCTTGTAATTTAGTTTTATCAAGAAGGGCGTAGCACCTTCTAGCAAGATCCATATTAAATGAGCTGCCAGATTGCTTAGTTGAATCAAATAGGCACTGTAATAAATTAAGTGCGATACTTTGATTACGAGGCATGACTCTAAACGCTTGTGTAAAAGCTTCCAACGCAGTATTTAATTGGCCTTTATTAAATTGACTAACGGCATGGTTGTTAAGCTCTTTTGGACCCATTTTAATATCGCGTCGCTCACTTTGTTGCTGCTGAATATAACGTAAGTAAGTTGTGTCGCTAACTGCGGGATGTCTTTCACAGTGGCTAATTATTTGTGTGAATAAGGTTTGCGCCTTTTGATGAAACCCCAGTTCATGAAATGCTTTTGCTTTATCAAGTGCGCCATCAACCGATCGGATATGAGTATCGTCATCATCAAGTTGTTCAATTAGCTTTTTCGCTTTTTGATGCTCGTCTTTTAAGTAATGGAGTCGTGCATTAAGTACATCAATTTGAGCTTGATTTGTATTATTAGGAAACTGTTTTTTTAAATCATTAATGTACTGATTGGTTTGCCTAGAAATTCGTTGAATTTGATCGGTTTGATCAGTCGTTAGCGCAAAGTCGATACCTGCACGTGCTGCATTCAAATATACATCGGGGTGGTCGTGTATTGAGTGTTTTGCAAAGGTGGCTATATCTTTTTGAGTTAAATAGCTTTTTTCGTAGTCGTGATTAATTAGCGATACATTACTTAGCGATTTTTGGCGTGTGATATTTCGCGGTGCAATTTCTGCAGCTTGGCTTAAAAAGCTTTGTGCTAGCTCAAATTGATTTAGCTTTATTTCTAATCTGCCCAACAAATCAAGGGCTACTAAACGAGTTTCTTGGCGCTCTAACATTGTTTTGAGCATTCGCTGCGCCAAAATATGTTCGTTATTCGCTATAAGTGCTTCTACTAAGCCTACTTTTGCCCAAGCAAATTTTTGAATGTCGAGAACAGACTTAAAAAAGTCTTTCGCATCTTGAGCGCGCTTTAAGCGAAGTAAGGCATCACCTTTTAAGCGAAGTAGGATAGGGCTGTAATTATTATTTTTTTTATCCAGAGCGGTATCAATAAACTTAATAGCTTTTGAATCGTTACCATCATCAATTAATGAATACACTGTTTGTAAGTCGTGTTTACGCTTTAGGATTCGTTCAATGCGTATTTTAAGCTCTTGTACTGTAAAAGGTTTAACTAAAAAGTCATCAGGTTGCAGCTCAAGAACACTATGAACGAGTGAGCCACTTGTTTCTGCTGAGATAAAAATAAAGCCAGTCGAGCTTTTTATGAGTTGCTTTACACGTAGCTCTTCATAAAGCTGGTAGCCATCTTGGTGTTTATTTAAGTTGAATGAGCAAACGATTAGATCAAATTCTTCACTTAAACACTGCTCTTTTGCAGAATTTGCATGATCAGCAAAGCGCAACTGCCGAAAGCCAAGCCTTTCTAACGATTGTTTCATATAGCTTTGAGCAAGTGGTTGCTCTTCTACTATAAGTATTTTGGCTTTTGAATAGATCTTAGTTGGCATTGGCTTAAGCGTAATTGTATTTAACACAGACTATAATCAACAGTTTAACTCCTTACAAGGGAATTTAAATGATAGCTGTATTTATTAGGTACTTAACTTTGCCTAATACGTTTATCTAACTACGAAGGTACTGAGCCGAATAACATAATTAAAAACTAAATAAGTAAAATTGATAACGCTATATTTGATGAGTGCTTTGATATGGAAATTTAGATTTTAATAAAAATATGAAATGTATTTAAGGTAATAAGAGGAGTTAAACGTATTTAATATGGGAAAAGAGTTATTACTAGATAAGTTGTCTGATGGTATTTATATGTGGTGGGTGATTACTTGGCTTGATACCAGTGACCCTCGCCATTATTTGTAAAGGGTGGCGATGCTCTTTTTCTTACGGCTAAGTTAATTACATACGATTTATATATTGAGTTTTTATAAAGTTCTTAAATGTATTTAATATAAGAAGAAAGAGTTATTACTAGAGAGGTTGTCTGATGGTATTTATATGTGGTGGGTGATACTGGACTTGAACCAGTGACCCTCGCCTTGTAAGGGCGATGCTCTCCCAACTGAGCTAATCACCCACATATAATAGGTATGCCTGTTATTTAATTCTTTATTATCAAATTAACCGCTTGATGTAATTTGGTGGGTGATACTGGACTTGAACCAGTGACCCTCGCCTTGTAAGGGCGATGCTCTCCCAACTGAGCTAATCACCCAAATTACATTTTAATATGCACCATTCTAGGAATGGTGGGTCGTACTGGACTTGAACCAGTGACCCTCGCCTTGTAAGGGCGATGCTCTCCCAACTGAGCTAACGACCCATATTAAATTTTAAAACGCGACTATTAACATAATAATAGGCTTTATATGTGGTGGGTGATACTGGACTTGAACCAGTGACCCTCGCCTTGTAAGGGCGATGCTCTCCCAACTGAGCTAATCACCCACATCTAAACAACATTGCATTGCTGCGTTGTTGTGGGGCGCTATTATAGATAGAGTTGGAAATGTGTCAACACTTGAATGATAAAAATGTGCTGAATGAAGGTTTTATAAACAATAGGATATGGTTGAAGTCTATTTTATCATCAAATTTGATATTGCAGTTCAATTAAGCACCTAATAAGCTCCTAAAAGTGAGTAGGGAATTGTATTTTATTAATCTTAAATTTAGCTTCACGATACTTATTGTTTTTTTTACTGGAGTCGTTTTTATGATTATGAGCAAGATGGATTAATATTAGGGCGAGTTATTTAGTGAATAGAGCGGTCCTTTAAAAATGAATTTAATCTAAACTCCCCAAAACAAATGCTATTTTCAGCATTCTAAACTCTATTTTTGTACTTACTTTATTTTTATAAGCCAACCTAGCCAAATCGTAAATACTCATACTTCACTAATAGCCTTCGGGTTAAGACTAAATAGATCACATATAACTAGGGCGTGTTGACCTTTGTGGATTGAACCCAAAGGGCAGCGCATGTTTGGTATTTATGCGGCGTAATCGCCTATTCATGGGGAATAACCACACTACATAGGCTCTGCCTTGCCTAAAAACCAAACATACTGCTGAAAATTCACCCACCAAAGATCAGCACGCCCTAAAGTTTTGTAGATAGAATTACGAAGCTACAATGCTCTTTAAAAAATGTTCTTCAAACAATAATCGAGTTTTTAGTACGAGTGACGCTGGTTAATAAGCAAGTAAAGGCTGCGGGTACTCTCAAATCCACATTTAAGTTTTGGTTATTATAAGCAATTGTAACTTTTAAAAGATTAAGGCGATTGGCGGGGCCTTAATTGGTAGTTTTTAGATAAGTTCAATTTGCATATAAATGTATACCTTTGCTTTGATGCAATTTTGTTGCATTAAATAGGGGAGTAGGGTGTTGTTAAGTATTCGCTGCGATATAGTGATGTTATTATAAGCAGTAGGGCTAGAATCTTATTCAAATTGTATTTTTTAGCACGCTTGATAGCCAGTTTGTTGAAAATTAAACCATTTAAATAAAGCTAGGTAAAAAACTGTTGACTTTATTTTGGGTGGTGCATAGAATGCGCCCCGCACTAAGCGATACACGATGTGTTTATCACGACGGGTATTGATTAAGTTGGGGCCATAGCTCAGCTGGGAGAGCGCTTCGCTGGCAGTGAAGAGGTCTGCGGTTCGATCCCGCATGGCTCCACCAAAAATTAGTGTTTTGTCCTAGGGTAGCAGTTTTCTGTGTCCCCATCGTCTAGAGGCCTAGGACACCGCCCTTTCACGGCGGTAACAGGGGTTCGAATCCCCTTGGGGACGC